>JAYFRK010000128.1:0-10862 GCA_034925975.1 Clostridium sp. | reverse complement strand
TTGAAATATTCTTTTCTTTCAGTCTTTCTTTAATTTCTTCCATGAATATATCAATTATTTTTTCTATCTCATCTCCAGTAAGAGGCTTAAACATTATTATATCATCTAATCTATTTAAGAACTCAGGCTTAAACCTCATCTTCATCTGGTTCATTACCTTTTCTCTAATATCCTCATCAATTCCATTGGAATCTTTATTTTCTAAAAGATAGTTACTTCCAATATTTGAAGTCATTATTATTATACAATTTTTAAAATCTATAGTTTTTCCTTTATTGTCAGTAAGTCTTCCATCATCCAATATTTGAAGAAAAATATTAAATACATCGTCGTGAGCTTTCTCAATCTCATCAAATAATACAACACTGTATGGATTTCTTCTTACTGCTTCAGTCAGTTGTCCTCCCTCTTCATATCCAACATATCCTGGAGGAGCTCCAATTAACCTAGATACAGAATATTTCTCCATATACTCTGACATATCAATTCTAATTATGTTATCTTCACTGTCAAATAGAGTTCTTGCTAATGTCTTGGCAAGTTCAGTTTTACCAACACCTGTAGGTCCTAAGAAAATAAATGATCCTATGGGCCTATTTATATCTTTAAGGCCTGCTCTTGCTCTTAATACAGCATTAGCCGTAGAAGTAACTGCTTCTTCTTGGCCAATTACCCTATTATGAAGTTCTTCTTCAAGCCTTAATAGTTTTTCCCTTTCTCCTTCTACAAGTCTTGATACTGGAATACCAGTCCATTTTGAAACAATTTCTGATATTTCAGCCTCTGTAACCTCTTCTTTAAGGAAAGCCGTTTCACCATTCTCATTTATAACACTTTCCTTTTCTTTAATTTTTCTATCTATGTCTGGAATTACGCCGTATTTCAGCTCTGCTACCTTATTTAAATCATACTCTCTTTCAGCTTTTTCAAGTTCTCCTCTAGCTTTATCAAGTTGCTCTTTTAAATCCCGCACCTGTGTAATACTAGCCTTTTCTTTTTCATATTTTGCTGTCATCTCTTTATCTTTTTCTTTTAAATCACTAAGTTCCTTTTCTAAAAACTTCAATCTTTCCTGTGACGCTTTGTCCTTTTCTTTAGATAGTGCTTCTTTTTCTATTTCTAATTGAAATACCCTACGTTTTATCTCATCTAATTCTGTTGGCAAACTATCAATTTCTGTTCTTATCATTGAACCTGCTTCATCAATTAAATCAATAGCCTTATCTGGCAAAAATCTATCAGTAATATATCTATCTGAGAGCTTTGCAGCTGCAACTATAGCAGAATCATGTATTCTCACTCCATGATGAATCTCAAATCTTTCCTTTAACCCTCTAAGTATAGATATGCTATCTCCAACAGTTGGTTCATTGACTATAACAGGTTGAAATCTTCTTTCTAAAGCCTTATCCTTTTCGATATACTTTCTGTATTCGTCGAAAGTTGTGGCTCCTATACAATGCAATTCTCCTCTAGCAAGCATTGGTTTTATTAAATTACCGGCATCCATAGCTCCTTCAGTTTTTCCTGCTCCTACGATAGTATGAATTTCATCAATAAATAATATTATCTGTCCCTCACTGCTTTCAACTTCCTTAAGTACAGCTTTTAATCTCTCTTCAAATTCTCCTCTATACTTAGCACCAGCAATTAAAGATCCCATATCCAGTGAAAATATTATTTTTTCCTTAAGCCCCTCTGGAATATCTCCTCTAACTATTCTTTCTGCAAGTCCTTCAACAATAGCTGTTTTTCCAACTCCAGGCTCTCCTATTAAGACTGGGTTATTTTTAGTTCTTCTAGATAAAATTCTAACTACTCTTCTTATTTCCTCATCTCTTCCAATAACAGGATCTAATTTGTGCTTCTTTGCTTCCTCAACTAAATTTCTTCCATATTTCTTTAGAGCATCATATGTTCCCTCTGGATCTTGAGTATCTACTCTTTGATTTCCTCTAACTGATGATAATATTTTTAAAAATTCGTCCTTATTTATATTAAATTTTCTTAGTATATTACCTACTGTTCCTTTTTCTTCAATGTCCATTATTCCCAGCATAACATGTTCAGCACTTATGAAGGAGTCTTTGAATTTATCAGCATAAGCTTCAGCTTTTATAAAGACTTCTTCCACTCTTCGTACTAAATAAACACCAGAACTTCTTGCTCCTTCTCCAAGTACTTTGGGCAATTTGTCAAGTTCTTCATGAGTAGACTGCCTTAAACTATTTATGTTTACTCCCATTCTACTAAAAATGTTTGGAATAAGCCCATCATCCTGTGAAATTAATGCCATAAATAAATGTATCACATCTATTTGCTGATGGTTGTACTTAACTGCTATTATCTGCGATTCATTTAAAGCTTGCTGAACTCTAGTTGTCAACTTTTCGTAATTCATAATTTCACCCTCTTTAAAATTATTATTTAATCAATTTGTTAATATTGTTTGTAATTAAAATAAAAATATCATGTGTTTACCATATTATAACTCTTTATTAAATAATAATGAATATTCCAGAGCATTATTTTATAAAAATTTAAAATATTTTTTAATCAAAAATCAAGAACCGTCCCCTTATAAAAATAAAAAAAGCCTATCTCAGGCTTTTTATTTTTATAATATATAATTTATAATTTCTTATGCATATTTAATCCTAATGTAAAATATTTAAGAGCTTCTTTAACAGAGCCTATATCATAATACATTTGACCCATTTCCATATATCTTTCATATATCTGCTTTTTAGTTCCAAACTTAGCAAGTGCATCTAATGATAAATTCATGTACATTTCTGCAGAAAGTAGGTTGTTTTGTTTTTGCAGAATCTTAGATTTTAAATAATAAGCTTTTTCAATAAATTTTATGTTATCTAGATGAATAGAATAATCCAGTGTAGTTTCACTTAATTCTCTAGCTAATTCTGCAATAGAATTATTAACAAGTTCCTCAGTACACATAAGCATAAAGTTTACAAGTTTCTCTTTATCCTCTTTTGGATAAATGTCTAAGGCCCTATTTATGTACTCAACAGCTTTTTCTTTTAATCCTATTTGAAACATGGTAGAAGCATAGTTAAATATAGCCTCTGCCTTAAAATCATTTTTAATTCCATACATTTCATAAGAGTTTGATTCGTAATATTCAAAATCTCCATTATCCATCCTTAATGACAGTATAGCCATCATGTGATACATTTTAGCTTTTTTCAACTTGTCTTTAATATAATCAAATAAGTCCTGTAATTTAATTGCTATATCATAAGCTTCCTTATAATTTCCAAGCATTACATTACAAACTGCTTCTCCATATATTCCTTCGCCTAACAATGTATAGTTTTTATCTTCAGACTTTAAAATGCTATCTATTACATTTCTAAAATAGTTAGCTGCCTGAGGATATTCTTTAATTTTATAAAAGAACCTAGCTACATCCATATAATAAGTCAATCTTTTAGCTATGTCACTTGAGTTATTACACAAATCATAGTATTCACCTAATAGCTCTTGTATTCTTTTAGAATCATTAATTTTTAATAAATAATCGAAAATTAAATGCATTATATAAAAAGCTAAATCATAATATTCAAAACGTTGTGCCATATCAAGATTATATTTTAAGCTTTCTTCATAATCATCTTTTTTAGGATTATTCAATATTTCATTTAAATTAGAATTTATTTGATCCTCAACATTTTTATAAAGATAATCCATACTTAGATCTAATTTAGAAGCTATATACTCCAAGACCCAATCTTCCGGAGTGACCTTGCCGTTTTCTATACAACTAAGCTTTGAAACAGAAATTTCACTTCCACATACGTCTTTTAATGTTAGACCTTTATAAACTCTAGCTCTTTTTATCTTTTCGCCAACAGATAGAACTTCCATATAATCACCTATCCAATACCAACTATTTCAAAATTCCTAGTTTCTTAAATGCTTCAACACCTTGATTTAAATACTTAGCCGCTTCTTTATCTTTACCATCATCCACATAAAACTTACCGATTAGTATGGATATCTCAGCAGTTTCATCCTCTAAATTAGCACTTTTAGCATAATTCAACGCAAGTATTAAAGTATTTTCCGCTTCATCTTTATTTTCTTCTATCATATCTATTCTATACTTTAATAAATAATACTTATATAATGTAAGATCGTCTCCATTATCTTTATTATCTAAAATTTCCTGTAATACTTCTTTTGCTTTTTTAATATCTTTTATTTTTATATAGTTTTCACATATATTAATAATTTTTTCAATATAGTTTATATCTTTATTTCTCAGTCTTAATTTTTTTGCTTTATTAAGATGAATAAAAGATTCTTCAATATTATCAAACTCAGAAAATAGCCTTCCTAAATTATTCTCGATATCAGCAACATATCTATAATCATCAATTTCTCTAAAAAGTTTTAAGGTTTTTTTAGAATATTTTATTGCCACATCCATATCACCTTTTTGACTGTATTCCTGTGCCAATAAAAGAAGTGACTTAGCATATTCTTCCTTATTATTTATCTTCTTAAATTTAGTATTTGCCAAATATGAATAATTAATAGCCTTATCTAATTGCTCTAGCTTAAAATATGTAAATGCTATGTAATAATAAATTTGTCCAATCAAGAAATCGTTTCCTATATCACTATCTTCATAAACCTTTTCAGCTTGATGAAAATAGCTGCAAGCGGAATGATAAGCCTGCATTTTAAAGGTTATAATTCCAAGCTCTAAAAATGTATTTATAATATCTTCAAAACGACTTTCCTTTATAAATATTACATTTGCAGATAAGAAAAATTGCTGGGCTAGTCCTAAGTCTCTTCTGCCTATGTATATCTTTCCTCTTAAATACAAGTTTTTAGCTTTTCTGTATTCTAATCCATATTTTTCTGCATAGAACAAGGCATTCTCTATGTACTGCTCCCCTATATTTAATTCATCATTAAGTATATGGGATTGTGCAATATTTTCAAAGTAAATACATATCTTCTCTGCTTGAGTTTCTTCAGATTCCATTAAGTATTCTATAGAAATATTAAGAGAGTCCGCTAAATACTCTAGTAAGTCCATACTAGGATTAGATTTTCCTGATTCCACCAAACTAATTTGTCCCGGAGTAATTCTGTCGCCTGCTAGATCCTTTAAGGTCATGTCTAATTCTTTTCTTCTTCTTTTTATTTTTTCTCCTAAAGACAATATTTCCATAAATACCTCTTCCTTTGCAAAGTTCTAGTTATTAGATTTAATATTATTTAATAAATCAGTAAATATCTATTATATTATACCATATTCTTCACTTCCACTGCAAAAAGAAATTTTTAATATTGCAAATTATCTCAAAAAAAGAAAGAAACCCTATTTATATTAAAATTGGGCTCTTTCTTGGCGGAATATTACATCATCCAATCCTTAACATTGTCGAATATATCTCCAGCTCTATTCATCATCATCTTACTATTTCTTCTTATCATCTTTCTAGTTCTTCTGTTCATTTGAGGAACCATCATCATACCAGCAGCTGCACCAATTACAGCTCCAGCAGTTAATACTCTTATAAATCTTCCATTCATTGATTGCACACCCCTTTACAGTAATTTATATTTAATAATTTTATGCTCTTACTATTAGCTAATTATAATAATTAAACAAATATTGATTTTAATAATAGGTTGTGCAAATTCACAAAACTTAAACAGGATTTATATAATTATTTAATAAATTTATTTACCAAAAAATATATTAATTCATCTTTAATACCACTATTTATACATTTTATGTATTCTTCTGCCATTTTTCTATCTTTTTCAACCATATTTTTTATTTTTTTCACTTCTTCATTTAAAAGTTTATTTAAATTCTCATTTTCTTCTGATTTATCTATGTATTCCATAACTTCTATATTATCCAATGCATTATTGCTTACAATCTGCTTAAATAGTTCCTTTATATTATCATTTTTGACTTTTATAACATTATTTTTTAAATATTTTTCCGTTTCTTTTTTAAGAGTAACATTTATTGCAGCTTTAGCAAACTCATCTACAACTTCATTAAATAAATCTCCGGTATGGCTGTCTACTTTAACAAAAGTAACATTTATTCCATTTTCTTTTATTAGTCTATTATATGTTTCATAATAAGTCTTTGAAGATTCTTCTTTTCTCTCCCAAAATCCTGTAGCATGATAACATACACCTAAATAATCATGAAGGATAACTATGTTTTTAAATTCATTTTCTGCAGCATACTCTATTGACTTAATTGAAGCTTCAAGTTCTCCTGCTATTTGCCTAATAGCCTTATTTTTATTATCCTTCGCAGCACCGTTTTCTATATGTACAATTACTCCATCCACTACTACAACTAAGGCATAAGAGTATATTTCTGTGGAATCATTATAACTTCCATCCACATAAAAATGCGGTTGATTTTTCGGATAATTGTTGGAATCTTTTTTTATAATATCACTGCCACTATTTAAATACTTCTCAGCTTCTTCAATAGAGGTAAAACTTTTATATTTAGCTCCTTTGACTCCCTTAACATATCTAAGACAATCATTCCAAGAATAGACTATTTTATTTTCTATTTTTTCATTTTGTTCAAAATCAAAGCCTTCCTTTATAGCGTAAAACTTTTTAGTCATCTTGCTTCTACCCTCTCTTAAATTCTTGACTTTTTTTAAAAATTTTTGAGTTCATTATTATATTAAGTCATCAACAATCTTTTAAACCTTAGCCTTATGTTTTCTTTTTTTGAAAAATATAAATGTCCCAGCTGCTATTTTTATAGCATTTTTTCTACCTATAGTATCAAATATAATTTCCTTAACTTCGCTGACTTTATAGATGATATCGTCATTTCCCTGCCAATTTTCTAGTATTACATCCCTAGGAACATTATCTATAATCTTATCCAAAACTATAAACCCTATTCCAAAATCATCTCCCTTTCCTAAAATAGGAATTGAATCTGGAATAATATCATATGGCAATGCTAAATATCCTAGTGCAGAGCCGATTAAAACTTTTGTCTTTATTGGAACTCTCTTGTCTTTCATAAGCCTGTACAAAAGCACCACTATATCTGGAAGCATCATTAAGCACTGAACAACTTTTTCATATTTATCTGGAGCCATTTCTACAACTTCGCTTCTTAATTTTGAATATTCATCATTAACTTTAGTAAATTCACGAGAACCGTCCCCTGTTTTTTCTCCTGATTTTTCGTCAGATTCAAGAGAACCGTCCCCCATTTTTGTGCTTGCTATTTGTTCTTTTAGTTCATCTAAGGAGATAGCTTGTTTACTTTCACTATATATTAAGTTTTTAACTTCAACCTCTAATCCACCTTTTAAAATAGTTATGTGGTTAAGATAAAATTCTACAGAAGGTATATACTTACATAACAGTTTAAAGTCAATACATAAATATCCCTTGTCCACATATATTCCCATATCAGATAACTTACGTAAAACCTTTTTCAAAATAAAGTTTACTAATTTTATAGATATTGATAAAACTCCTATCTTAATGTTCAATAATCTCAGCTTCACCATATTATTTTCTATGCTTTCGATTCCTAAACTTGCAGCAAACTTTATCTTAATGCCTTTTGAAAAAGTTCCTTGTACTTTAATACATTATTTTATGTCTACCTGATTAATTTTGATTTCATCGATTTTTAAGTAATCATCAATGATGCTCAATATATCCTTTTCAGTTAATCTAACTGATACATCTGAAATATTCATAATTTATTGCTCTTACATTTAGGATAAACTCCTAAGAGCTTCCCCCTTCCTATAGCATAATTTTACATCTAACCTAAAGTATACACAATATTTTAAAATTGTACAATAAGTCTTTACTAATGCCACTTTAACATAAATTACATTAGCAATTTTTATGAGGTTTATTGGACATGCACTTAAATTTTTACTATAATAAGACCTAGTTGACATAATCATAGAACCCAAATTTATGATTTGGCGTGAATCGCTTACTCTTTGGAAAAATGACAAGGAGTTTCCTTATAATGAACTCAACAATCTTTAAAATATTATTAATGTACTAATGGAAAGTTTTAAATGAATGTAATAATCAACATACACTTAAAACAGAGCCTAAAAAGTAATTTTGAGTAAGTATTATTTGATACCATCTTAGAAAGGATGATATAGTGAAAAATAAAATGAAAAATAAAGCCATATTACTTCCTATTGTAACAATGATACTTTCTATAATTATGATTATGATTACAACCTTTGTGTATAAACCTGAGGGAGAAAGAACATACACTCAGTTTAATAATGACTTAAATAGTAATAAAATAAGTAAGGTTTACTACACAGATGCTCCAAAGATAATAGTAAAACTTAAAGATGGAAACGTTTATGAAACTGATAATCCAAGAAGCGACAAGTTTAAAGAGGAAATTTTAAGTAAAGGGATAGAAGTTTCTGAACAAGGCTATATATCACCTATTGAGTTAATACCTTTTTTACTACTAGGAACTTCAATAATATGGTTTATTGTCTTAGCAGTGAAATCTTCTAAAGTTGCTTCTAAAGGGATTAGATCAGTAGATTCACTTGACGCTGAAGAAGTTAATAATGTAGGCTTTACTTTTGAAAATGTTGCAGGAAACGAAGAAGCAAAAGAAAGTGTTATGGATATAGTAGACTTTCTAAAAAATCCTGAAAAATACAGTGCTTATGGTGCAAGAATGCCAAGAGGTGTAATCCTATATGGTGAACCTGGAACTGGTAAAACACTGCTTGCTAAATCTGTAGCTGGTGAGGCTGGAGTTCCTTTCTATGCAATGTCTGGTTCAGATTTTGTACAGATATATGTAGGGGTTGGTGCCAGCAGAATAAGACAACTATTTAAAAAAGCTAAATCACATGGTAAAGCAGTAATCTTTATAGATGAAATAGATGCTATAGGAAAAAAAAGGGACAGTTCTACTGGCGGCTCTGACGAAAGGGACCAGACATTGAATGCGCTGCTTACTGAAATGTCAGGATTCAATGAAAAAGAAGGCATTGTAGTTATGGCTGCAACAAATAGATTAGATATGCTTGACCCTGCACTATTAAGACCTGGTAGATTTGATAGACACATTGAAGTGAGTCTCCCAGATGTATCTGCTAGAGAAAAAATATTAAACTTACATCTTAGAAATAAGCCTTCTAAAAATATTAACGTAAAAGAATGGGCTCAAAAAACTTCTATGTTCTCAGGTGCTAAACTTGAGCACTTAGTTAACGAAGCTGCTATACTTGCTTGTAAAGATGAAACTGAAAACATTGAAAATATCCATTTTGATAAAGCTTTTTCTATAGTTCTTGCTGGATATGAAAAGCAAAATAGGGATTATATAAGAGATATAGACAAGAAGATAACTGCTTATCATGACGCTGGTCATGCTCTTATATCCTCTAAAGTACTTCCAAATGAAAAGCTATCAAAGGTTACAATAATTCCAACTACTAACGGTGCCGGTGGATACACTTTAAGTATTCCAGAAGATAGAATGTATCAAAATAAAGATTATCTTCTAAAGAGAATAATGGTACTTCTAGGTGGAAGGGCTGCTGAAGAAATTATATTTGGAAGTGAAAAAATAACTACTGGAGCTTATAGCGATCTTAAACACTCTACTAACACAATAACAAGTATGATTACAGCTTATGGTATGGGTGATTCTTTAGGGCTGTTAACTCTATCAGAGGTAGGAGAAATATCCGCCTCAACAAAAGAAGCTGTTATAAATGAATGTAAAAATACTATAGATAAACTTTATGAAGAGACTAAAAATATCTTAACTAGTAATAGACAAACTCTTGAAGCTTTAACTAATAGTCTTCTTGAAAAAGAAACATTACATTTTGAAGAAATTCAAGAGATTTTAAGTCCTGTACAAGCTATAGATTCAGTACAATAAAGCCTTATAGTTTTGCTACAGCATACGGCAAAATCCTAATTTAGTATATTAAATCTATATATATGTGGTAAATTAAATAAAAAGTGATTGCACTATAGGATTAACTCTAATTAAGTGCAATCACTTTTTATATTTTTCATATGTTTTAGAATTTACAATTTAGAAATTTATTTTTGCTTCTGTTTTATATTTTCACATTATCTATTTCTTCATTGTTTATATTCACAAGATCATTTTGTTTTATATCTTCAACTTCCTTACTTTCATAAACATCTCTATATTTTATCATAACATGAGAGAATATATTTGCAGAAGATTGAGGAGTAAATGTAATTGCATTTGCCCCAGCGTTTATGGTTTCTCTTATGTTTTCATCATTTGGACCACCTGTAGCTATTATAGGCAGCTCTGGAAACTTATCTCTTATTAATCTTACAATTTCAGCTGTTCTCTTTCCCCCTGAAACATTTATGATACTCGTTCCAGCATCTATTCTGGCCTGTATATCTTCTTTTTCAGATACAACTGTAACAACTATAGGTATATCTATAGTATTTCTAACTCTCTTAACTACTTGATTTGGAGTAGGTGTATTTAAAACAACTCCCATAGCTCCCTTAAATTCAGCATCTAGCGCCAAGTTCACAACTCTCTTCCCTGTGGTTAATCCTCCTCCAACTCCGCAAAAGACTGGTTTATCTGTACCCATCACTATTGCCTGAGTTATTACAGGTTGAGGTGTAAATGGATAAACTGCCATTATAGCATCTGCATTTGTATTTCTTATTACAGCCACATCTGTACTGAAAACTAAGGACTTTATTCTCTTTCCTAAAACAATTATTCCGCTGGCTTCTCTTATAACCTCTGGAACTTTAATCATGTGGCTTCTTAAAATTCCATTTAT
>JAYFRK010000655.1:0-5567 GCA_034925975.1 Clostridium sp. | reverse complement strand
TTAAATTTATAATAAATATTTTCATATGAATTTTTCTTTCTTGTGGTATCAAAATCCATCCTAAGTACTTTTGCTTCTGGAAAGCTGCTTTTTATTTCTTCTTCTATTTTTTCTGTTCCAACTCCAAAATATTTTACATACTTGCTCCCACATTTTGGACATGTATTTCTGATTTGATATTTCCCACCACAATAATGACAACTTAGGTGATCCGCCTTACTGTGATAAGTAAGTGAAATATCACAATTATCACATTTAAATACATATCCGCAATTTCTACATGAAACAAAAGTTGAAAATCCCCTTCTATTTAAAAATAAAATAATTTGCTCTTTGTTTTTTAAAGCTCTGTCTATGCCTTCATATAGCTGTCTACTAAAAATTGATTTATTATTATTTAAAAGCTCTTTTCTCATATCAACAACATGAACTTCGGGCATTGCCGCACCGTCAGCTCTATTTTCTAAGTTTAATAGTTCAATCTCTCCTAAAGTACTTCTGTAATATGTCTCTATGGATGGTGTTGCTGATCCTAAAACTAGCTTGCACTTTTCTATTCTACATTTTAGTTCTCCAATTTCCCGTGCATTATATTTAGGATTACTATCTGATTTATAAGTACCTTCGTGTTCTTCATCTATTACTATTAATCCTAAATTATCAAAAGGTAGAAAAATTGCTGATCGAGCACCTATAGCTACTTTCACTTTTTTATTTTTTACTCTAAGCCATTCATCATATCTCTCTCCATCTGAAAGTTTACTATGAAAAACAGCTATTTCTTTTCCAAATCTCCCCTTAAACCTCTCCACCATTTGAGGAGTTAAAGAAATTTCTGGTACTAATATTATAGACTCCTTTTCTTTCTTAATCATATTACTTACTAAATTCATATAAATTTCCGTCTTACCGCTTCCAGTAACACCATGAATTAAAAATAAGCTTTTATCAGATTTTAAAATTGAATCTACAACTATTTTTTGTTCATGGTTAAGCTCCTTCGAATCGTACTTAGAATAGGATTTAATATTAAATCTATCTACAACTCTATCATCTTTAGTTAAAAAGTCATGTTTTATCATTGTATTTATAGAAGATAAAGATACCTGGAATTTCTTATTAAGCTCTGACTTAGAATACATTCCATTGTTATCTTCCACAATTTTATATATGCTTAAATAAGGTTCCTTTAAAAATTTATCATTTAGCATGTGATTTGTAAAAATTACTTCTTTTAATTTACTTGTAATTCCCTTAGTTATACCTGTTGGCATTATTACCTTTATGCACTCTAAATATGTACATAGATACTTTTCTCTCATTTTGTTTATTAGCTGAACATCTTTTTCCCTAATTACAGTAAAATTATCACATATATCTAATATATTCTTTAGCCCTCTAATATTTTTACATTCTTCATACAACTCTAATACAAATCCATCAATATTTTTATTTCCTTTTCCAAAAGGTACCTTGACCCTATGTCCAACCTTTAATATTTCAATTAATTTATCAGGTATTTTATAGGTAAAAATTTTATCAACTTGTATAGATTCATTATTTACTACAATTCCTGCATACCGATACACAAACTTCACCCTTTATTTAAAATATATTTTCATAATTACAAGAAAAAAGCGCATTAGCGCTTTTTTCTGATTATATTAAATAATTCACGTGCCACCATTCTCTTGCTCATTTTGGGAATGGAAATATTATTGCCATCTCTGCATAAAATGTTTACCTTGTTTTCATCACTAGCAAATCCAGTATCACCACAGGTTATATCATTTGCAACTATGTAGTCTAAATTCTTCTTTTCCAATTTTGATTGTGCATTTTTTAACAAATCATCGCTTTCAGCTGCAAATCCAACCAAAATCTGATTTTTCTTCATTGAACCTAATTTTTTTAATATGTCTGTATCCTTTTGAAATTCTATAGTTAAATCATCAGTATTCTTTTTTATTTTACTAGTAGAATAAGTTTTTGGTTTATAATCAGCTACTGCTGCTGCTTTTATAACAATGTCTGCTGATTCAAAATTATCCTCAACAGCTTTTAACATTTCATGATTATGCTTTATTTTAATTAGGTCAATACCAAAAGGCTTTGGAATACTACAAGGACCAGAAATTAAAATAACTTCAGCTCCTCTATCTCTAGCCTCTTCTGCAATAGCATAACCCATTTTGCCGCTTGATCTATTTGTTATGTATCTAACTGGATCTATAGACGAAATAGTTGGTCCAGCTGTTACAAGTACTTTCTTGCCTTTTAAATCCTTAATATCATATAGTTTGCTTATTACTATATCACTTATTAAATTTGTATCTGCAAGTTTTCCAGCTCCACTATCACCGCAAGCAAGTCTTCCTTCATCAGGATCTATAAATTTATACCCAAGCATTTTTAATTTTTTTATATTATCTTGAACTATTGGATTTAAATACATATTAGTGTTTGCAGCTGGTGCAAATACTACAGGCGCTTTTGTAGCCATTATGGTAGTGGACAACATATCATCAGCAATTCCATTGGCTACTTTACCTATTATATTTACTGTTGCTGGTACTATAAGCATCAAATCAGCTTTTTTTGCTAAGGATATATGCTGAATTTCCCAAGCCCTCGGTTCCGCAAACATATCAGTTATAACCATATTTTGGCTTAAAGATTGAAACGATAGCGGATTAACAAATTTAGTAGCATGTTCTGTCATTATTACGTGTACATCAAAGTCAGCTTTTTTTAACTTACTTATTATATCCAAAGCCTTGTATGCAGCAATACCACCAGTTACTCCTATAACTATAGTCTTTTTATCTTTCATACTACCTAAGTCCTTTCACTACTTAATTCCTGTCACTAATGACTCATATAAGACTTTTCCTTCGTTAACCTCATTTATTGCTATAGTAAGAGGTTTTGAAGCTTCTTCTAACTTTACTTGTGCTTCATCTCCATCGATTAATTGTCTTGCACGTTTTGATGTAACTGTTACTAAAGAATATCTATTGTCTACCTTAGTTAATAAATCTACTATTGATGGATTAATCATATAATTGTTCATGTATTAGCCCCTCCTTAGAAAAAATGTTTTGTTGTATTCTCTCTACACTGCATTTTTCAGCAATAATAATACTCTCAATTTTACGAACTGCTTCCTCAAGCTTATCATTTACTACTGCATAGTTATATTTTGATACATAATTAATTTCCTTATATGCAGATTTAAATCTAGTCATTAAGGATTCTGGTGTTTCACTACCTCTTTTAATTATCCTGTTTTTTAGTTCTTCCATTGAAGGCGGAAGTATAAATATAAAGACACCTTCTGGATAAGTTTCTTTTATTCTTAATGCTCCTTGGATGTCTATTTCTAGTATTACATCCTTCCCTTCTTCTAACTTTTCTATAACATTAGATTTTGGGGTTCCATAGTAATTACCATACACTTCTGCATATTCTAAAAAATCATCATCTTTTATTTTATCTAAAAACTGTTCTTTTTTAAAAAAATAATAATTTTGACCATCTATTTCACCATCCCTAGGAGCTCTAGTAGTGGCTGAAACAGACAACCAAAAATCATTTCTTTTTATAAGTCCCTTACATATTGTACCTTTTCCAGCACCTGATGGTCCAGAGATAACCAATAATAATCCCTTACTATTTTTTTTCTCTTCATTCATTACTCATCAACCTCGTCAATGCTTACTTCTCCTTTAGATGATAATCTGTGAGCAACAGTTTCTGGTTGAACTGCTGATAGTATAACATGGTCGCTATCAGTAATTATAACAGCTCTAGTTCTTCTTCCATATGTAGCATCTATAAGCATACCTCTGTCCCTTGCTTCTTGTATTATTCTCTTAATAGGAGCAGATTCTGGACTTACAATAGCAACAAGCCTGTTAGCAGAAACGATGTTTCCAAATCCAATATTTATTAATTTAATACTCATAATTGTCCTCCCAATTTTACTCTATATTTTGTATTTGCTCTCTAATTTTTTCTATATAATTTTTTATGTCTATAGTTAGGTTTACAATTTCTAAATCATTTGCTTTAGAAGATATTGTATTAGCTTCTCTATTCATTTCTTGAATAATAAAGTCTAATTTTCTGCCAACAGGCTCATTTTTTTTCAAAGTTTCCTTCATTTGAATAATATGGCTATTGAGTCTTACAATTTCTTCATCTATAGCCGCTTTATCAGCGAATATAGCTACTTCAGCTGCAACTCTTGTTTCATCTATACTAGAATTTTCAATAAGTTCTTTTAGTCTGTTATTTAACTTATTTTTATACTCTTTGACTACTAATGGAGACCTCTTTTCAATAACATCAACCAGATCTTTAATAGTATCACATTTTGAAGTAATATCTTCAGTTAACTTTATTCCTTCTGTTTCTCTCATAGAAACAAGTGAGTCTATTGCATCAACTAACGGCATATATAGATATTGAAAAATTTCTTCTATGTCTTCCTCTTTTTTCTCTAAGCTAATTACCTCTGGAAATTTCGCTATAAGAGATACACAAATATCATCATTAATATTATATCTATCTCTAATATTTTCTAATGCCTTTATATAACTATCTCCTAAGGCTTCATTAAAATTTACTTCTACATCTTCTTTTCCATAAGTATTTTGTGTTATAAATACGTCTACTTTCCCCCTATTAATTTTTTCCTTAATTATTTCTCGAATTTTATTCTCTAAAGACAGTAAATTCCTTGGCATTTTAATGTTTAAATCTAAATATCTATGATTTACACTCTTGGCCTCAATAGTAAAACTATGACTGCTTCCTTCCTTAGTCATGGCTCTGCCAAAGCCTGTCATGCTCTTTACCATTTTTATCATCCTTCCGCAATTCAATCTAGATTATATTAATTATACATAAGTAGATATTAAAATTTCAAGTTAATTTAGGTAAAATAACATATTTACTATAATATCATATTTTTTATTATAATGAAATACACTAATTGTATACCTTTAACTTATTTAGTGCATCATGCATAATTTTTTTGTCTTGAGTAAGAGCAATTCTAAAGTAACCATGTCCTAATTCACCAAAACTGTATCCTGGAGTTATAATTATTCCATACTCTGATAATAGTTCTTGGCAAAAATCATCTGTTTTATACCCATTAGGTACATTGCACCAAAGATAAAAAGCTCGACTTTCTTCAAAATACTTTATTCCTTTTTCTCTTAAAACTTTTTTTACTGTTTCTCTTCTTTCGTCATATATTTTTCTAATCCCATATATATAACTTCTATCAAGCTTTAATGCACTTAATGCGGCGTATTGTATTGGCTTGAATTGACTAGAATCTATATTGCTTTTCACTTTTAAAAGTGCTTTAATTATCTCTCTATTGCCTACAGCATATCCAATTCTAAATCCAGTCATATTATATGTCTTTGAAAAAGATCCAAACTCAATTACTTTTTTATTTTTACCTAATTGTAATATACTTATTGGTTCTTCATCTTCTTTTATAATTTCATTGTAAGCTCCATCATTGCATAAAGAAATTTCATTATTTG
>JAYFRK010000441.1:0-3031 GCA_034925975.1 Clostridium sp. | reverse complement strand
TATCCTTTTTCCAAAAAATATTTCTTAATTGAGTTATTAAAAATTTCACTTACATGAGAACTTGTTAAGCCCTCTAAGTTATCAATTTTTTTATAAATTGTTTTATTTATATGGCTAACCTCATTTATTAAATAATTATAGAATAAACTTAATAAATTTACATCATTCAATAAATCTAACCAATATATATCATCACCATACTCATAAACTTTGCACATATAAATACAATCTTTACTAACATTATTAACCTTATGTTCTTCATTCAAAATAAGGTTAAATTTTTTATTTGAACCATTAATATTGAAATCTATAATTCTTGATACTTTATCTAATTCGCATCTAACATTCATATTATTTTTATCAAATTCATTCTGTAAAAGAACAACAAAAAACTCCATCCAATTATTTGTAATTATTGTTATTCTCTCTTGTTTGTCATCTATAAAACCATTTATCTTTAATTTTTTTATATATAGCTCTATATCTTCCCCTAGTTCATAATTTAACTTACTCAATAAAAAGCTTAAATTTCCATCTACCTTACTAGTAGAAATTAATGCTGCAAAAGACAATACCTCATACTCATATTGAATTAACATATTCTTCACCACATTGCTTTACAAACCCATCCAGTTCTGCTATTAATACATCACTATCTTGGCTAAGTGCTATTCCAATTACCTTATTATATAATTTATTAACCTTTACACTATCTATTCCAAATATTTTTTTAATTGTCTGTAATGTAATTTTATCTATTTCATATTCATTAGTTACATCTTCAGATATTTCTATTTTTTTTAATAATGAATAGAAAAATGCATTTATTGTTAAAGATATATTATCTATGTCAACTTTACTTGCTAATATACATGTAATAGATTTACATATAATAGAATATACACCATCAACTTGTGAAATCTTACTTGTTGTTGGTCCAACTAATACCCTTTTGGCAATATCCTTTGATTGTTTAATATAATTGCTATTTAAATAATCATATTTAACTACTTCACTTATTAATATAACAAATTCATTTATATCAGAAACTTCTATACACTTAGATCTACTACTTAACTTTCCTCTTTCCCCATCTATAGTTATATATTTTTCCTCATTAGCGCTCATTGAAACTTTAATTTCAGACATTTTATGATTATCATATATTTCCTTTAGTCCACTTATCAATAAAGGATTATCTGTTACATTTTCAAGTATATTACAATCTAAGCTCATATAATCTCCAACTGCAAACTTAAATTTTGAAGCATATTTTTTACTTCTTTTTAATAATACCCTTAACGCCATATCACTTAACGTATATGGGCCTAAAACTCCATTTTGATTTAGAATAATATACCTTATTTCTTGAATTAATATAGATTTAACACTTTTAGCATGTGTATAATCACTATAATCTGTCATAACCATTAATCCTAAATCTATATAAATTCTGACTTCCGTATTAATTAGTCTATCATTTGTATTTTCTTTGTAGTCTATTTTTTTAGTACTAGTTACTCTAATATCTACACAATTTTCTTCTTCTCTAATAAATCTAGATATTTTTAAACCATCAATATCAAATACATCAACTTTGTCTTCAAGTTTTTCTAATAAGTTATATATAATTTCTGCATTCATGAACGATGCATCCATTTTATATAATATTCCATTGAAATCTGTACCTACGCCTTTATCTTCCTCGAAAAATTGATTAATCTGCATGTCCAACAAATTCTTCTGTGCACCATCAATAAGTCTATAGCAATTATATATATAACTCTCGGCAGATGCATTTTCATATCCTTGTATATCAACTCGTAATTCATCTGATATATAAGCTTTGATAATTTCAAGTTTTCTTGTTGATATCTCATGTAACTTATCCCAAAGAGTATATTCTCCATTTCTAGTGAAAAATAATTTTTGCTCTAACACTGTACTCCTCCTTTTCCAATCTATTTCTGTCCAAAATTTATAAATTGACTTGCCTTAGTAACAGAAGTATTTGTATTTAACTTTTCTAACTCAGCTATATTTTCTCTTAACAAAGTTAATGCTGAATCTATTCCACTTGCTTTTGCAAGTATTTTATCTAATGCATTATCTACATTTTTAGGTGTAATCTGCTTTTTATTACTATTTCTAAGTTCTTCTACTATTTCAACTATTAGCATTGTTATTATGTACTTACTAGTATCTTGTAATCTTCCTAATCCATCTTTAGTTATTTGTATTCCTTCAAACTCTTCAAAGTTTGCAATATCTTTTACTAAGTCTCTTAGTCTATTTTTGTATATTAAATTTTGTGTATCTTCCTCCAGCGTTTCATCATTAACAACCTCTATTAATTCTTTACATTCTATATCTAATTCCAATTTTAATTGTTCCATAAATCCTCCAATAAAATACTTTTAAACTAATTATATCCTGTATTAAATATTAAAGTATATATTAACTAGTATGTTAAATAGCATTACTTTTTTATAAAAAAATCTACGGGAGTATAGCTATACATTTTTGTAGATTTAGTAGTATCGCACACTCGCTTCATCAAATTTTAGTAAAAATCTCATTTACTTATAATACGATTCATTATAAAATATTCTAAAATTTAAATCATTATTAATTTATTTACTTATTATTTTAAGCTTTTACAGATCTAAACATCTACCTTATCCACTCCACTACCTCAAACCCCTGATTCTCCGATATCTAATAAAGTTGTGAGATACATCCTTTTAACTTTTCACAAAAAACTTCTTTAGGCTTGTACTTTAAATACACCTAAAAATTTTCTATTTTTAAAACATCAATATAACTTTCTAAATCTATCTCCTTGCCCTTTTGTGAAATATATGTAACTACTTATCACAAAAGCTATCAATATATCTGTTATAACTAAGCAGCTTATCACTCTTAGAACTATTTATATTCTTAAAAGTAGGTACAAGATTCCACATCTCATCATGAAGCACAAAAATCCATGGAAGGAAGTGGTCAATACTCGATGTTTTCATAGTCTTTT
>JAYFRK010000198.1:0-1975 GCA_034925975.1 Clostridium sp. | reverse complement strand
AAATTGACATTTTCACCTTTTACTGTTCCATGTTTAGTACCATAAGAGATAGCCAAACAATCTACCTTTGTCTTTCTAAAAAATTCGCATACCTTCATAGGATTTGTATATGTTGAAGTTTCTGAAAACACATCATCTTCTACCCCTGCTAATACTCCTAGTTCTCCTTCTACAGATACCCCTCTTGTATGAGCATACTTAACTACTTCTCTTGTAAGTTCAACATTATCATCAAAGTCAAGGCTTGACCCATCAATCATTACTGAAGTATATCCATTGTCTATAGCAGCCTTAACAGATTCAAAATCTCTACCGTGATCCAGATGAAGTACTACAGGTATTGGTGACTTTTCACTGAATTCTGAAACCGCCTCTGCAATTCTCTTTGCTCCTATTTTTTTATCTTCCAAAGTAGCATTTTTAAAATCTGCTCTTCCACCCATAAATCCGTTAGCTAAATCTGCCCCCTGTAATATTGCAGCCGACCTAAATAGTTCATGAACTTCTATAATTGCCTTAGCTTGGGCTACAGCATTAACATTGAATGCACCGTAGGCATATCTATATTTATTTGCAGCTTCTAATAATGGTCTTAATGGTACTAATGGCATAAAATCATCTCCTTAATTATTTTTATTAAAATGTTTTGTATAAGTATTGTCATTTAAAGTAGAATTTTATATAAAATCATCGAATTTATTACAAATATTACGTTTTTTTCTATTATTTAATTAAAAATTAACTTAGACAACCTTTATGTTATCTGTTATTATATTTTTTGATATTGCTTTTATATTCAAAATATTATAGATGATAGGGTGATACTAATGATTGTTCTCCTAATATTTTTAATTATCATATCAATTTCATTAATTATTCTTCAAAAGAATAGCTTTACCACTTATTGGATGTCAGCTTTACTTTTAGGTTGGTTTTTTTCAATTTTTGGCATACTTATTTTTATTGCAAAGTACGGTGGTTTTTACTACAAGGTCAATAATATATTGTTTCTAAATGACTCTGTAAGATATTTACTTCTTATATCTCCTTTTTCAATTAATACTATTAGTAGAATGATTTCTATTGGAAGATCTATATTTATATTTAGCCTTACAGGATTTTGCATAAATTTATGTAAAAAGAGCTTAAAATTTTCAAGTGTTTTTTATATCCTTTCAGCGTTATTCTCAATATTAAACATAATTTTTTATGATCCTAAAGTATATAAAATGTTTATAAATACTTTAGCTAAAGAAACTATATTTTCTATAAGCATAATTACAAGATTATGGCTTATATGCTCATTTATATTTTCAACCATAATAATGATTAAAAAATACAGAAAAACCTCTATTCCATGGATTAAGAAGAACTTAAAATATATATACAGCGGCCTTTATTCTCTTATTATTTTCTATTTTTATTTAGGTTTTATGGGACCACTTCAAGTAACTGATATAAGGACTTATTACTTTTTATACTCTGATTTCTCCAACTTCAATCCACCCCTTACTTTAATTGAGTGGTATTCATATATATTAATTACAATTGTTACCTCAATACTAAGTACTGTGTACCTTTGGAAATACACAAATATAGAATCAAAATTAGGTAAATCCTATATGCAGCTTAGTAGAAAGTTAAAAACAGCTGACATGGGTGTAAAAGTTTTTACACACGGAATTAAAAATCAATTAATTATGCTTCAATTACTAGTAAATCAAACTATTGACCTTTATAATAAAAATAACAATATCTCTGAAGAAGATGATAAAATAAAAGTTAATTTATATAAATCTCAAGAAATACTAAATCACACAATGAATAGGATGGATGATTTATATAAATCCTTTAAAAATTCTAATCTTCAATTAAGACCTTTTAGTGCTAATAAGATTATTGAAAGCACTATAGATAAAATCAAGATAATTCCCGAAAACGTAAACTTTCAGTATAAATTATTAGATGAAGACTT
>JAYFRK010000188.1:0-12844 GCA_034925975.1 Clostridium sp. | reverse complement strand
CATTACACCCTTTGGAATTTCAACCCCCCTAGGTTTATTAATATCTCTAACAAGTATCTTTGAAACTTGAATATCATATCCTGAACGTTCTTTTATTTCTTCCTTGTTAGTGTCTAATATTTCCCAAACTCCTCTTCCTACATTTCCTAATCCTAATAGTGCAATATTTACTTTGTTCATCTTGAATACCCCCTTAAATATTTTTGCCCCAATGAACTTAAAATTTATAATATAGGAATACTTCATCATTGTATATTACATGGAAACCATATACCCTATATAAACTATTATTATACTTATATTTTAGTAAATAATAAAGTACTTATAATGAATTTTTCGATTTATTTAAAATATTAGAAAAATTAGCTTACTTATTATAATAATATTTGACTTTTTATTTCCTAGGAAACTTACCATGTTTTTCACTTATATGTCTCAATAAATTTTATCACACCACTATGTTAAAACTTATATAGAATTAATATTGATATTATAATTACAATAAAGTATAATAAAGTAAAATAAGTAAAAAAACGTATCTCATATTAATTTTATTTTTCTTAAAAGACTTATCATAAGTAATTATTACTCATTTTCTAAAAATCATTCAGAACTTTTTACCATAACAATAATTTACTTATACAATTTACTAAATCTATCATATTTTTAATGATTTAACTACCACTGAAAGGAGGTGAGGAAAAGTTAATTAGTAAACTTGAATATTCTATATTAGGAATATTCAAATTAAATCATTATTTTTATATTTATAGGTTTGGAGGGTTTGTTATGAAAATGGTAAAAAAGAAAACTCTAAGTTTACGTGTAGTATTAGTATTCATACTTTCGCTAGTACTTACACCACTATCTTCTATAACAGCTTTTGCTACCGGAACCTTTACTAGCCACTCTTACAATGGAAGAACATATAAACTCTACGTACCAAGCGGGTACAAGTCTGGAACCTCTACTCCTCTAGTAGTTATGTTGCATGGATGTACACAAGATCCTGATCAGTTCGCTTCTGGTACAGGAATGAATGAGCTTGCTGAAACTGAAAACTTCCTAGTTCTTTATCCACAACAAACTAGCTCTGCCAATCAAAATGCCTGTTGGAATTGGTTTGATACAGCTCACCAATCAAGAGGCTCTGGAGAACCAGCTCTTATTACAGGAATGGTTAACGAAGTAAAATCAAAATACTCAGTAGATAATAATAAAGTATTTGTAACAGGCTTATCTGCTGGTGCTGCAATGAGTGTTATTTTAGGCGCTACTTATCCAGATGTATTTAAGGCTATCGGTGTTGGTTCTGGCTTGGAATATAAAGCTGCAACTAGCATGACTGCTGCTTTTACTGCTATGAACACTGGTGGTCCAGATCCAAAAACTCAAGGGCGTCTTGCATATCAAGCAATGGGGTCCTATAAAAGAGTAGTACCTACAATAGTTTTTCATGGCACTTCTGACTATACTGTTGCTACAATTAACGGCAATCAAGTTCTCTCTCAATGGGCTACTACAAATGATTTTGCCGATGATGGATCAGAGAATGGAACAATAGATGATATAGCTGATCAGACAATTCAAGGACAAGCATCTGGTTCTCAGGGAAGAAAATATACTAGATATGTATATAATGACAATAACGGAAATGTAGTAATGGAAAAATATCTAGTTGATGGTATGGGACATGCTTGGTCTGGAGGAAATACTTCTGGAAGTTATACTGATCCAAATGGACCAAATCAAACTCAAATAACTTGGAACTTCTTTAAATCTGTTTCTGGTGGAATTAATCCTCCAACAGACACTACAGCTCCTATAACAACAGCAAATCCTGCTAGTGGTACTTATAGTTCTCCTGTAACAGTTACTTTGACTGCCAATGAATCATCTGATACTTACTATACCACTGATGGATCTGATCCAAGTCTAAACTCAACAAAGTACATTGGACCTATAACTATAAATTCTAATACAATATTAAAATTTTTTAGTATTGATGCCGCCGGTAATTCTGAAGCTGTAAAAACTGAAACTTATACTATTGAGTCTAATTCAAATTATATAACATTGAATTCCATAGATTCTGAAGATGGGTATATTGGTGTTTATGCTGCTGATGGATACAGCACTTCAACTCTAAAAATAGGTGATAAAGGAATGTACAACACTAATACTTATTATTCAATTCTATCTTTTGATACAAGCTCTCTTGAAGCAACTAATATACAAAGTGCTAAATTAAGAATCTATCGTAAATCCTTATCTGGAAATGTAGCTGGCATAAAAATAGACATAAAATCTGGATACTTTGGAACCAGTAGTACTTTAACCCAATCAGATTATGGTGCTAATGCATCAATAGTAGATGTTGTTACTATGAATGTGCCATCTAGAAACAATGAATATGTTGAAGTAGAATTACCTTCAACAGCATTAAACTACATTAATAAAACTGGGAAAACTCAATTTAGATTAAAAGGAATTTCTTCAGCAGATTTCACATCAGATATACTTGAGATCTATGGAGGAGATAATATCCAATATTCTCCTAAATTAATTATTACACCAAACTAAAAAATAGTAGTCGTGTAATATAATATATTACACGACTACTATTTTAATTGTACTAATATAAACTTATATATAATAAACATCTAAATTATACTTAGAAAGCTATTACTAGCCCACCATCATCCGCATAAGTAGAACTTAATCCAGACATTTCAACAACAATAACATCTTTGAAGTTGTACCTCTTTGTAACTTCCTCCTTAAACTTTAGGGCTCTATCTAAACAATTACAGTGAGCTATTCCAAGTATCTTTTGTTCGAAGTTTGAACCCTCTTCTCCAATAATATCAATAAATCTTCCAAATGCTTTTTTATATCCTCTAGTTTTTTCAACTAATCTTATAGTTCCTTCCTTTGTAGATCCCATAATCGGCTTAATAGATAGCATATTAGCTATCTTAGCAATTATAGGATTTAATCTTCCTGCTTTAGCTAAGTGCTGTAAACTTTCTAATAGGAAAAAAGTTTTCATCTCTTTAATATATTTTGTTACTTTCTCTACTATATCAACTTCTTCTAAATTCTTTTTATACAATTCATTTATTTTAAGTGTAATTAATGTTTCTCCTACAGATGCACTTAATGAGTCGAAGACATGTATGAATTTGTTTCCAAACTCATCTAAAAATAAGTCTTTTGCTAAAACAGCACTATTATAGCTTCCACTTAACTTTGAAGATAGGGTTACTACAAATACACTCTCTTCTCCTTCATATCTCTTCATATAATCTTGAGGTGAAGGACATGCTGTTTTTGGAGGTACCTCACATTTCCCCATATCCTTTACATATTGCTTTACATCTAAACTTTCATCATCTATATATTCCTTGCCTTCTAGTTGTAAAATTAGAGGGGCAATATCTATATTTAGTTCTTTTTTAATATCTTCAGATAAATCACAACTGCTATCTGCTACGATTTTAATTGTCATCATTAGTTCCCCCTTATTCTTTATTTACTCTTCTATATTAAGAAAAAATAGTGCTATAGTTCCAGGACCTGAATGTGCTCCTATAACAGCACCTACAGTGTTTATTAAAAAACTTTTACATCCGTACTTCTCTTCTAACATCTCTTTTAATTTTTCTGCTTCTTCTAAACAATCTCCATGAGATATACCTATAATTTGATTCTGAAGATTAACTCCTCTTTCTCCAGCTATATCTACTATCCTTTTTAAAGATTTTTTTCTTCCTCTTACTTTCTCTATAGGAATAAGCTTCCCATCCTCTACATCTAATATAGGTCTAATATTTAGTAAATCACCTATAAAAGCAGATGTCCTACTTACCCTGCCACCCCTAAATAAGTATTCTAAGCTATCTACTGTAAAGATATGTTCCATATGTTTTGAATTAAATTTTATATTTTCTAAAATTTCCTCTTTTGTCTTTCCCTCTGATAACATAATAGCTGCTTTATATACTACTAATCCAAATCCAATTGATGCACACTTAGTATCAATCATATAAAGATCAAAATCAGGATACGATTCCAATACATCATCTCTAGCAATAATTGCTGATTGAAATGTTCCTGTTAATCCAGATGAAAATCCTATATATATGCAAGTATCACCATTCTCTACATAATTAAAAAAAACTTCTTTAAACTTACTTGGCGGTACTTGAGATGTTTTATATACTTTCCCTTCTCTCATATTATCATATACTTCTTTAGGTGCTATAGTAACACTATCTAAATATTCATTTTCACCTAAACATACTGTAAGTGGAAGAACATCTATATTATATTTTTCTATAATTTCTTTAGGTAAATCGCAGCCACTATCCGTTAGTATTCTTATTGACATTCTATCATCTCCTTTATAATTTCATCAATATTAAAATACTTCCCCCATACATTCAAACAAATCCATAAACTTAAAAGGTTTTATAAATACCTTACTTATCCTAGTATATCCTAAGTTAACCTTATTTTACACATTTTTTTGTTGCCATTATTTATAGATATACATAAATCGTTCCATATAATATAGAAATATTTGATTATATTGTCCCGGGAAATAATAATCACTGGCATGTGACCCTAATGGCATCCACAATATAGCACATCTATTATTACCTTTACTTATATATTCATTTTTAAACTCTATAGAAACTTTTCTAGGTACCAATCCATCCTTTGTTCCCTGATATATTAGACATGGTGGGCTATCCTTCTTAACTAAAAGTTTAGGGTTCATAAAATTTTTGTTTCCGTATATCTTACCTTGATCAGGCAGTCCATTTGCAGGATAAAATGGAATTAGCCCTTTAATTCTAATTTTCGAACCAAAAATATTATTATATTTCCCACTATCTAATGCTAAAGCTGTTGCACATGCTAAATGTCCTCCAGCTGATCCTCCTGAAATAAAAACTGAATTAAGGTTAGCATTATATTCATCTGCGTGTTCAGAAATATATTTTGTAAACATTCCTATGTGTTTCACCATATGGTCAATATCAAAATTACCTCTAACATTTTCTGGCTCCCCTAAATCCATAGTAAAACAACTATTATTACTAAGTCCATACTGAATATCAAATACTGTATAACCTTTTTCAGCAAGGTACTTATTCATTTGAAGCATATTTAGTTTACCTTTATCTCCACTAACCCATGCCCCTCCATGAATTCTAATAACTGTAGAACCTGTTCCTGGAAGATACTTATCCTTATTATTTGGCATATACGCATCGAAATATAATTTTATTTCTTTTCCTTTGGAATCTTTTCCTTGATAAAATAATATATCCTTTTTAAATGTATACTCTTTAGATTCCATACCTAAAAAGTATGCTGGAATAATAAAAGGAGTATTTAAAAAATGCTTTTCTAAGTTATATTCAATTTTATCTCTCCAATTGGATCCAAATGCTTCTGAAAAATTTTTATCTGCTCTATTTATTGCATATGGTGTTAATATTAAAGGTAGAATGCAAATAAAAGAAATACTTATTCCTATTATTACAACCAACCAATAACTTAACTTACATCTATCTCTATTTTTTAAATTTAAGATAACTATAGTTGCACTAAAAAAAATAATCCCATAAAATACTGTAAATTCTGATATAAACACTTCTGAATTTCCTACATCATGTTCACTTAATATTACATACGTTGAAAATATTCCAAAGATTAATATTAAGTAGCATACAAGCTTTGTAATTCCTTTAAAAAACTTTACTAATTTTCCCTCATTAATAACTAAGTTATTATAAAAACTTAAATCTCTATAATTTATAAATGAAATAATAATACCTATTAAAAAAATGGACATGTAGCTAAAATATATTGTAAAGTGTAAATAAATATTCTCATTAAAATCACTAGAATATGAATTGGACAAAGTAACATTTCCTATTAACATTCCTAACATTCCTAACATCACAGAAAACAAATACACATATCCTAATAACTTAGTTAACTTTATAATCCTCCTATCTCCTTTTAACTGAAGACTATTAAGATAGACTAATAAGAAGTTCATAAATAATGTAGCTATTATGCAAAATCCAAGTATATTCCACAGGGCTGAGTTTTTATTTGATTTTATATAAAATATTCCTAATACAATACAAAGTAAGTTTAAAATAACTAGTATAATGCTGAATATACTAATAAAATTTTTATTAGTAGTTTTATTTCTACTTTCAATTAAACTTTCTTTAAAATTCAATACTATTCCTCCTATAATTTTATTCATAAGTCTCAACGTATATTTTAATTATTTCCCATATACTTAATATTTAATTTATTATGTTTCAATATTTAGATGTTCGAAAGTTAAGTATATATACATTAAACAATAAATAATAAGTAAATAGACCTATATAGACTTCTCAATCCTATTGCTAACTTGAGTATAGTTAACTAAATTTTTAACTTTTTATATAACCCGACGATATATACTATAGATGCTAGTAAAAAGTATTGCATAGTTAGGGGGTAAAATTAAAATGCGTATATCTAACATAGCACCTTTTATGGCAACTAGGGTAAGTCAAATAAATAATAATGCAAATGATAAGAGCATAAAACTAAATACAAATTATCATGGTAATATGGCGTCTATAAGTAAATCTACAAAAAATGCACTTCAAGGTCAGTCATCAAGAGGGAATTTTATTGATTCTTTACTTAAACAAAAGCAAAATATTATTGAAAGTAAAAGCAATTTAATAGAAAGAGCTACAAAGAATGGACAAAGTTTAGATTCCCTTAAAGATCAACTTGAAAACTATGAGGAACAGTTAAATGCTATCGACAAGCAAATTGCAGAATATACACTTAAAGAACAACAGAAAAAAATAGGTATAGACAAAAAAGAAAATAAAATTTCCAATAATCAACCTAAAACTGAGGAAGAAGCAAAAGATGAACACCTTAATAATATTGTTGCTTTAAGCAGTGACATTTCACAAATACAAGCAGCATCATCTGTGAAAAATAAGATACATGGACAGTCAAAGATTTTAGCAAAAGAAATTCAACTTGACGAGTCACGTTCTCTTTCTGGGCAAAAGGCAGTATATAAGCGTGAACAATTAAGAAGGATTGAAGAAAGAGTTTCTGATATTAATAAAAAAATAGGAGAAACTTTAACACATATTGGAGAGAAAATTAAAGACAATACTAATTCTGAAAATAGCTCCATTTCTAAGGAATCTGAAGAGATGCCAACAGAACAATATTCTAGCATATCTAAATACAAGGATATTCAAAATAATTTAAATGATCCACTAGAAAAATCCAAGTTAGAAATATTAGCATAACCAATAATCAATAAACTAATTTTCATGTATAAAAAGCAATCGGTTAATCATTTCTTATTTTGTGATTAACCGATTGTTTTTGTATTGCAACATGGCCTAATTATTGTTTAATTAAAAGATATGATGTTTTCAAATGATTTAATTTTTCTTTTGCTTTATCTTTTCTCTAACCAAGATAAGGGTGAACAGAGAAAAAATCAAAACACCAGAGAACACCTTGATTATCTGAAATGGACTTTGTTTATCAATAACTATAATGGATATGATACAGCCTATTACTAATAATGTCGGTATAACCATCCCCCATGCCCAGTGCTTTCTAGAACTAAGAAAAAATATTAATGCCATAAGAACTATAGTAGCAATAACTATAATTAGAGAATCACTCATTGTTTTTATCCTTTCAATATAATATAGAAAAAGTTATGTTTTAGAATAGGGTTTATAGTATATTATTTTTTCTTGGCAAGTTATTTTTTATATAAATAATGTTAAATACTATTGATAAAATAAAACAACTAAAAACTATGAGTACCAGCAAACCCACCTTAAATTCACTGTAAGTATCTATTGAAAAATTAGTATATTGAGATACGGCTGGAAATATAAGTATGCTTGTATTATGTAATATATGAAGAATAACGCAGTTTATAATATTTTTAGTTTCAATATATAACATTGCACTTAGAATTCCAAAAAGTAGCCTTCCAAGTATATTTAAATCAAAATGTAATATCCCAAATATTGCTGCTGAGAAAAAAATGGCTGGAATAATACCAAGTTTAATTTTTAATCTATTCATCACCACACCTCTAAATATTAATTCTTCAACTATCGGAGCTAAAGTTATTCCGAAAATAATATACATACCAGAAGGAACCTTTGACAAAGGTTTGTCTCCAATTAATATACAGAGTCCTGTCCCAATATAAATACCAAGATTTAAAACATACAAATAGAATATTTTCTTATAATTTACTTTACTTATATAGTTAATAACTTTGCTTTTTATAGCTGTGTTTTCTTTGGATAGGGTTATATAAAACCAAATAACTAATAACATATTTAAAATAACTTCTCCAAAATATTTATCCTTTATATAAATATATTGGAAAAAAGGTATTTTTAAGATTACAAAAGTAAATATAATTGCACTAATATAAATGAGTATCATCTTTCTTATCTTTATTTTTTCAAATATACTATCTATCAAAATCACTTCCCCATTTTAAACAATTTTAATATTTTTACTTGGTAATATACAAAATACTTTTTCATATTTAGTACATATACAAATAAAAAATATACTATTACCTTGGTAGCTAAGATTATAGCATATTTTTATTTTTATTTTATTTAGTTGTCATATTTTGTATGACTAATTGCTATAATTGGTTTTAATATTATACAATACTATTTTCACCGAAAACTTATTATTGTCAGTATTTATTTTTATAATTCCATTGTACTTATTGACAACTGCTTTTACATTTTGCATTCCTATTCCATGTAAAAAGGGATCATCAGACTTACTAGTAATTAACTCATTATTCTTGTTCATTTGGACTTTCTCAAAACTATTTCTTAATTCTAAATATAAAATAGAATCAATATAATTCATTTTAAACTCTATCTTCCTTCTTTCCTCTGGCAGCTTTAAACATGCTTCAATGGCATTATCAAATATGTTTCCTAGAAGAATAACCGCAGTTAAAAAATTTATATTTAAATTTTGTGGAATTAGGATATTTGTATTAATTTGTATATTGCTCTTTTTAGCTTGATCAGTCTTAATATTTAATATTGAATCGATACTTGAATTACCTGTGAAAATAGTTTTTTCTGTAAATTGCACGTCGGACATAATTTGTTTTAGATAATTTTTAATCCTGCTTGTTTGGTTGTCTTGAATCATATAGGAAATAGTTTCAAGATGATTTTTCATATCGTGTCGAATACTTCGTACACGTTTCTGTGTTTCTTTGATATCTTGATAATATTGTTCCTGTAACCGAAGCTGCTGCTTTAATAATGCTTTTTCAATACCTGTTTGGATCAGATCACTTATCTTTGAAAATAGGTAAAATACAATTAGATTCATGAATAAAAAAATAAATAAAAGTAGTAATTCTATTGTACTAAGTTCTTTTCTTCCCATGCTACTAGTTTCAGCTAAATAGGATAATGTGCAAATTCCAAATAGGCTCATAAGAGGAATGGCTAATAATAATATCCATATTTTTATAGGTAATTTAAAGCTAGAAGAAATTTTAATTCTGCATATAATTTCAATAAAACCTACAAAAATAATATGAGGAAAAAATATTACTGCACCTCCGATGGAGTTCTTATCTGGCACAAAAATTTCCGCTATCATAAACGAACAAAACAGCGAAGAAAATGAAATCGACATTAGCACAACTCCAAATAATATCTTATTTTGCTTATTTGCAGGATAAAATTTCAACAGAAAGAGACTAAGTAAAGATATGCCCCATAACGCTGTAAAAGTTGCATAGGGTCCAGATGCAGCGATAATAATAAGTACTATCACTATGTAATACCATATATTTTTTTGTGGACTTCCATATAAATATTTCATATATTTACTTATGATTGCTAAATCAAATAAGTTTATTAATAAATATAACACAAATATTGCAATATAAATGGCTATCTTCCACATCTCCATTCTAAGTATTTTAGATGCTGTTCTTTAACATCTTTTCTAAATCTCCTACTTATAGATAGACAGATATCATTTTTTAAAATCACTTGACTTGCATCAATTAATTTCACATGTTCCATATTAACTAAATACGATGCGTGTATTTGAAAAAATAGTGTCATATCTATCTTTTCTTTGACTTCTGAAATCTTCGAATAAAACTCATACTCATCCTGCAATGTAACAATCCGAACTTTTCTTCTATTTCCCTCAAAAAATAGAATTTCCTCAAAAGGTACTTGAATCACTGCCTTTTCCTGTTTGAAAAAAAAGATTTGTTTCATAGTATGGATATATTCAATTGCTTCTCCTAATACCTTATTAAGTGTTTTTCTATCTATTGGCTTGACCAAAAATCGAAAAGGCAGTACATCAAACACTTGATAAACATACTCCTTATAATTAGTAATAAAAATAATTAAGGCATTTTTATCATGTTGACGAATATATTTTGAGGTTTCTATCCCATTTTTTCCTGACATTTCGATATCCATAAAGTAAATATTAAAGAATTGATTTTCACTTTCTATAAAATGGATTAAATCTCTACCTGATGTGAAAACTTCACAGGTAATATGTTTTAATGGTAAAGTGTCAATATAATCTTCTATATATGAAGCCATATTTATGTTATCATCACAAATTGCTATTTTCATAATAACATGCCTTCTTTCATTCCGCCATTATCATAGTGATCCTAACAAGATTTGAATCTGAGCCTTGTTGATTACGAATTAACTACTCTATCAACCTAGCTACAAGAACACTTCTTTTTACAAATAAATTTTAACCTTATCAAATTATATTATCAATATACAAGATAGCTTTTATATTAAAAATAAAAATTCTATATAGTTTATATTTTAAACTATATATATCAATTTAATATTAAAATTTATGATTATATCAAAATATAAAATCAAGACTATAAAATTCAATTAATTTCTTGACCTTCTTTGACTTTTCAACTTTGACTTTCTTTGACCTTTGTTTTATTATATATACAAGATAAATTAAACTTAGTATTAAGGAGGTAATGTATATGTTTGAAATGATCCCTTTTAGAAAAAATAACAATTCTTTAGGAAAGAGAGGTGATTATTTCGATACATTTTTCGAAAACTTTTTAACTGATAATTTCTTTTCACCATCAATTTCTAACAGAGATTTCAAGGTTGATGTAAAAGATACTGAAAATGCCTATTTAATAGAAGCTGATCTTCCTGGAATAAATAAGGAGAATATAGACGTAAGTTATGATAATGGTTACTTAACCATAACTGCTAAACGCGAAGACATTATAGAAGATAAGAAAGATAACTATGTAAGACGTGAAAGATCTTATGGCGAATTTAGACGAAGCTTTTATATTGATGATGTAGATGAAAATAACATTCAAGCTAAATTTGAAAATGGAGTATTAATGTTAAACCTTCCAAAAGCTGAATCAAAACAACAAAAGAAAATTGATATTCAATAGAATATTGTGTTAGAGAATATTATAAAAAAAGAGAGGATTATAAAACCCTCTCTTTTTTTATAATTACTCCTGATGTATAACATCTAATCTTCCAAACTTACTGTATTGTCCAAGCCAAGCAAGTTTGACTGTACCTACTGGGCCATTTCTTTGCTTTGCAATAATACATTCAGCTACATTTTTATCTTCCGTCTCTTTATTATAATATTCATCTCTATACAAAAACATAACAAGGTCAGCATCCTGTTCTATTGAGCCAGATTCTCTAAGGTCAGAAAGCATAGGTCTGTGATCCGCTCTTTGCTCAGGTGCACGTGATAACTGAGATAGTGCTATAACAGGGCAATGCATCTCTTTTGCCAATGCCTTTATGGACCTTGAAATTTCTGAAACTTCTTGTTGTCTACTTTCAGAATTACTTCCGCTCATAAGTTGAAGATAGTCAATAACAATCATATCTATTCCATGCTCTATTTTCAATCTTCTACACTTAGAACGCATTTCCATAACTGAAACTCCAGCAGTATCATCTATATATATCTTTGAAGCTGCAATAGGGCCTGATGCCTTAGCTATTCTTTCCCAATCATTGTCTTCTAGCTCCCCTGTCCTTAACTTTAACATGTCTATATTTGCCTCAGCACAAAGAAGTTTATATGCTAATTGCTCCTTTGACATTTCCAGTGAAAATATTACTACACTTTTTCCTTCCCTAATAGCAGCATACTGGGCTATGTTTAAAGCAAATGTAGTTTTACCCATAGAAGGTCTTGCCGCTATAAGTATCATATCTCCTGGTTGAAATCCTGAAGTTTTAGCATCTAATTCTGGGAAACCAGTAGGCACTCCTGTTGTTTCACCTTTGTTATTAAACATCTTTTCTATTTGTTCGAAACCTCTTTCAAGTACTATGCTAATTGGTTCAAAATCACTTGAGGTTTTCTTTTGTGCAATATCAAATACTCTTTTTTCTGCTCCATCTAGTACTCCAGCAACATCATCTTGTTTTGTATAACTCTCTTCCATTATCTCTGCTGAAGCTTTAATAAGCTTTCGTAAAATAGACTTATCTTCAACAATTTTTACATAAGAATTAAGGTTACTTGTAGTTTCTATAGAAGCGGGAAGTTCTGTTACATAGGTAATTCCCCCGACAGCTTGTAGCTTTTCTGTAGCATTTAAATGCTCTATTAGAGTTACAGTATCAACAGGAATATCCTTTGAGTACAATTCTAATATAGCATTAAATACAATCCTATGACTTTCTCTATA
>JAYFRK010000350.1:0-4880 GCA_034925975.1 Clostridium sp. | reverse complement strand
TTAATGGCTTCAATATATCTTGAAGACGCTGCGAAAATATACCACATAGCTAAAAATGGTGGAGACGTAAAGGTTATTTCAGAAGAAGAGATAAATGCAATGAGAAACTCTTAAATCAATCTGTGGATATAGCTTTATTATGAATATATAAAAGAGGTGTAAAAATGTTTAGAGCAGATAAAGGGCTAGCGTTTATATTACAATATGAAAATGTGGCATGGTTTGAAGATGGAAAAGTTCGTATTTTAGATAGAAGAATTTACCCTCTAGAAACAAAATATGTAGAATGCAAAACTCATGTTGAAGTTTCTAAAGCTTTGGCTGATATGGTAACTCAAAGTGGAGGACCTTATACTGCAGTAAATATGGGAATGGTTTTAGCTGTTTATGAGGCAAAGGATTTACCGAAGGATGAATATATTGAATTCATTCATAAAGCTGCCCATACACTATGTTATTCAAGGCCAACTACAGTTGCAAACATGATAAAAGCTGTAGATAGATGTTACAAGACTGCTCTTGAAGTTGCTGACAACCGTGAAAATGCAGTTGAAATTGTAATGGAAGCTGCAATTGATGAAGCTAATAAGAAATATCAAAGATATGAAAAAGTAGCTAGATATCTATATGAGAAAGTTCCTAAAGATGGAACAATTATGACACAATGCTTTGGTGAAACAGTTATTGGAATGTTAATGAGAATTTGCAAAGAAAATAACAACAATATTAAGGTTATCTGCGCAGAAACTAGACCTTATTTCCAAGGAGCTCGTTTAACAGCTAGCGTAATTAGAGATATGGGAATTGATGTAACTGTAATAACTGATAATATGCCAGGCTATGTAATGAAATTAAAAAATGTAGACTTATTTACTTCAGCTGCAGACGCTATAACAATGGACGGGCACGTTGTAAATAAAATTGGTACATTCCAAATGGCTTTAGCTGCCCATTATTGGGGAATACCTTACTTTACTACAGGTATACCTAATAATGAACATCCGGATATTGACTCTGTTAAAATTGAAGAAAGAGATGGAGATTTCGTAACGCAAGCTATGGGAGTAAAAACTACTATGGAGGGAGTTAAAGGATTTTATCCTTCATTTGACGTAACTCCACCTAAATTGATTTCTGGAATCGTTACAGACAAGGGTATTTATTCTCCATATAATCTGAATAAGTACTATGAAGAATAAGGAGAAGGAGTAGGCAATGTCTCTCCTTCCAAAGTGAATTGTATTTGTTGTAGTTTATGAAAAATTATTTCTACATACGCAGAATAATTTAATAGCTGATAATTATCAAGTGGAGGGAAATGTCATGGGTGATAATAAAAATTGTGAAATGAGCAAAGCACAAACTAGTGTAAAATCAGTACGTTTTGATAAATACTTTTTAATGGATGAAAGTGATATATTAGAATATGTGAAAGAAAAATTAGATTTCTTTGAAGATACATTAAGTTTAGAGTGCAAAGAAATAGGTGACGGAAATTTAAATTATGTATTTAGAGTTGTGGATACAAAGTCTAATAAATCACTAATTTTAAAACATTCTTCTGAAGATACTAGAGCAAAATCAGGAAGAAAATTAAATATTGATAGAAATATATTAGAATGTAAGATATTACAACTTTACAATGAATATTGTCCTGGATTTGCCCCTGAAATATATATGTGTGATGAAGTTATGAGCTGCTATGCAATGGAGGATCTTTCTAAATATGCAATCATGCGTACAGCACTTTTGCAAAATAAAACGTTTTCACATTTTGCAGACAATATAACAACGTTTATGGTTGATACGTTATTGCCAACAACTGATGTAGTTTTAAACCATAAAGAGAAAAAGAAATTGGTGAAGAGACACATAAATCCAAATTTGTGTGATATAAGTGAACAACTAGTTTTTACAGACCCATTTGGTAATTTTTCAGGAGAAAATATTGTCCTTGATTCAATGAAAGATTTTGTACAAAAAAATCTTTATGATGATATGAAGCTAAGACTTGAGGCTGCAAAATTGAAATTTAATTTTATGAATAATGCACAAGCTTTACTACACGGAGATCTGCATACTGGTTCAATATTCATTAATGAAAACGATATAAAAGTAATTGATCCAGAGTTCGCATTTTATGGTCCAATAGGATATGATGTGGGAAATGTAATAGCTAACTTGTTTTTAGCATGGGGACATGGATATGCAACTATTGAAAATGAAGATGAAAGATTAAGTTATTTATCAAATATAGAAAAATGTATTGTTGATATAGTAAATATGTTTAAGGACAAATTTATTAAGAAGTTCAAAGAAGAAGTTTCAGACCTACTAGCTAAAACTGAAGGCTTTGATAGCTGGTATCTTGAGGGGATATTAGAAGATACTGCTGGAAGTGTAGGGCTAGAGATGATAAGGCGTATTGTTGGAGATGCTAAAGTTAAAGACATTACTAGTATTAAAGACGAAGAAAAAAGAGCTAAGGTTGAAGAAATATTAATTTTAACAGGTAAAGAGTTTATAATGAATAGAAGTAGATATGAAACAGGAGAGCAATTTATAGAAACACTTAAAAAATATAATAAATGAAACTAACTATAATAGACGATGAATTAAGCGTCGTCTTCAGTTACAGCCATTGTAAACGTATACTTGAGAAAAAGTTTTGAACTAAAAAAATAAGTTTAAGTAAATGTGTTAATAAACTAAAAGTTTATTATAGATTAAAATTGCAGGGGGGAAAAAATATGTCAAATGAAAAGAAGTACAAGGGAAACGCCAAAGCTTTATTACCAATGCTATTATTCTTAATTTTATTTATTGGAACAGGTCTTGTAACTAAAGATTTTTACAGTATGCCTGTAAATGTAGCCTTTGTTATTTGTGGTGCTGTTGCAATTGCAATGAACAAGAAATTAAAACTAGATGTTAAGGTTGATAATTTCTGTAGAGGTGGAGGAGAACCTAACATCATCTTAATGTGTATCATATTCATATTAGCAGGTGCCTTTGCGCAAGTTGCAAAAGATATGGGAGCAGTTCAATCTACAGTTAACCTAGGTCTTAGCGTATTGCCAGGAAATATATTAATTGCAGGTGTGTTTGTAATAGGATGTTTTATTTCTCTTTCAATAGGAACTTCTATGGGAACAATAGTTGCCTTAACTCCAATTGCAGTTGGTATATCTCAACAAACAGGAATATCACTTGGAATATGTGTAGCTGCCGTTGTTGGAGGAGCTATGTTTGGTGACAACCTTTCTATGATATCAGATACTACTATAGCAGCAGCTAGAACTCAAGGCTGCGAAATGAAAGATAAATTCAGAGCAAACTTTAAGATAGTTTTACCAGCAGCTATAGCAACTATGATATTACTTGCTGTAATGACAGCTGGACAAGGAAATGCTAGTTCAGCAGCTCATCCTTACCAAATAATAAAAGTATTACCATACGTTGCAGTACTTGCATCAGCTTTAATAGGAATAAATGTTTTACTTGTTTTAATAGGTGGAACTATATTTGCTGGAATAGTTGGAATAGCTTATGGAGATCTTACTATTATAAAATTCATACAATCAGCATCTAATGGTATGATGGGTATGGAAGACCTTGCAATGATAGCTATATTAATAGGTGGACTTGTTGAAGTTATCAAAGCTAATGGAGGAATAGATTTCTTAATAGACTTTGTTGGTTCAAGAATTAAAGGAAAAAGAGGAGCTGAGCTTGGAATAGCTTTCCTTGTAAGTATAGTTGATATATGTGTTGCAAATAATACAATAGCAATTATAATGACTGGACCTTTAGCTAAGGATATAGCAGATGAATATGGAATAGAACCTAAGAGATCTGCTAGCTTACTTGACACATTCTCTTGTGCATTCCAAGGTATAATACCTTATGGTGGACAATTACTAGCAGCAGCAGGACTTGCTAAAATAACAACTATTGAAATAATGAAATATAATGTATATCCATATTTAATGCTTGTATCAGCTCTACTTGTAATATTAATTGCGCCTTCAGCAAAAGGTAAAGTTAATAAAGGCACAAATGCAGAAACAGCTAAATAGGTATAGCAAAAGTTATCTGAAAATATAAATATAAATAAAAATAAAAATCGTCCAATAGGGCGATTTTTGTTTTATTAACATTACACTATAATAGATAATAAATGGTAATTAAATTTTAAAAAGATATACGTATTTTAAAACTAAGCCATTTTAGATTATGATACAATAGTTTAGAAAGTAAAAACAAATTAGGGGGAATGAGTTAAATATGTCATTAAGTAGTTTTTTGAAATTAGTGGAAATTCAAACTAAAGTTGCTAGTATTATACCATTTTCACTAGGTACACTTTATGCTTTGTATCATTTTCATAGATTTAACTTTAAAAACTTTATATTTATGCTTATATCATTATTAGCATTTGATATGGCAACAACTGCTATAAATAATTTCATGGATTATAAAAAAGCTAATAAAACTGAAGGATACGGATATGAAAAACATAATGCAATTGTAAGGGATAATCTAAAAGAATCAGCAGTTTTATGTACTATATTTATGCTTTTAATTATTGCTACAATATTTGGATTTATGTTGTTTTTGAATACAAATATTGTAATACTTATTATAGGTGCTTTAGCATTTTTAGTAGGAATTCTTTATTCTTTTGGTCCATTGCCAATATCTAGGATGCCGTTAGGTGAAATTTTTTCAGGACTATGTATGGGATTTGTAATTGTATTTATATCTACATACATACATGTATATGATGAAAATATAGTTTCGTTTATGTATGAAGATGGTATTTTAAGTATGGAGATTAATGTTTTGCAGTTATTGTACATTTTCTTAATTTCACTGCC
>JAYFRK010000417.1:0-3583 GCA_034925975.1 Clostridium sp. | reverse complement strand
AATAAGAATGACAATACTTGTATTTTCATTCTTATTATTTATACTTAATTAAAATATATATTTAAGTCTATAATAAATGTATGATATTATATTATTAGTAATATTAAGGGGGAGGAAAAGTTGAAAAAGGGTGTAATTCCTGCGATTATAATAACAATAATAGTAGGTACTTTTATAATATTATATGCTGTAGGAATTAGTATTGGACTTATTGAAACACACATTCCTTTTGGAATAGTTTTGTTTGTAGCGGTAATCTTTTTAATAATTTTAATTATGCTTATATATACTTTAATTTTAAGAATAAAAGAAATAAAAGGGGAGAATGAAGATGATATTAGTAAATACTGATTTTATAACTGGGAAGGAATTAGAAACTATTTCTATGGTGAAGGGTTCAACAGTACACTCAAAGCATTTAGGAAAAGATATAATGAGTGGGCTTAAAACTTTAGTAGGGGGAGAAATAGCATCTTATACTGAAATGATGAATGAAGCAAGATCTATAGCTACAAAACGTATGGCTGAAGAAGCTGAAAAGCTTGGGGCAGATGCTGTAATAAATATAAGATATGCATCAAGTGCTATAATGCAGGGAGCAGCAGAAGTTATAGCTTATGGTACAGCAGTAAAGTTTAAATAGTTATAGAAGTGCTAAGTCTTATTTTGGGATTTAGCACTTTGTTTGTAATAAAAACTAAAGTATCTTATTAATGAGGTGAATCATGGCTAAATTAAATGAAAATTCTAAACTAGATTTGCATATCCATTCAAATGCTTCTGATGGTACTCTTAATCCAAAAGAAATTGTAGAGGAAGCTTTAAAATGTGGATTAAACTTAATAGCTTTAACTGACCATGATGAATTTATAAATATAGAGGAAATTAAAATTATTGCTAAAAATCATGGCATATCTTTTATACCTGGCATTGAAATATCCAGCACTTTTCAAGGAAATTTATATCACATACTAGCTTATGGTACAGATAACAACAATAAAGAACTAGTAGATTTATTAGATTATAATAAATATTTGCTTGAAAAGAGAAATGATAATTCAATAAAGTATTTGATAGAAAAGGGATATGACATAGATTATTTAGAGTATGAAAATTATGATTATGATGTGAGAAAAGGTGGATGGAAGGCATTAAACTTTTTAATAGATAAAGGAATATGTAAAGACGTAGGTGATTATTTTAATAGATTATTCTATAAGGAAAAAACAATTATATTTCCAGAGTTTTCTTCAACAGATAAAGTTATAAAAATTATAAAAAGCTCCGGGGGAATTCCTATATTAGCTCATCCTTATTATGAAGGAGATAATATGCCTGTAGAAGCAAAGCTAAGACCTTTTTTAGAAATGGGTATAATGGGAGTGGAATGTTTTCATCCAAATCATAGTAAGGATATAATGCATAATTGTGTACAATGGTGTAAAGAAGAAAAACTAATTTACACATCTGGATCTGATTTTCATGGTGGATTTATTGAAGTAAGAAGAATGGGAAGGCCAGAGACTAGAATAAAAGATGTAAATTTAGGTGAATTAATTGAACTAGTATATGAATAATATAGAAATAGATTAAAATATAAAAAAGGGGGTAATTAAATGGCTACTTTATTTGGAATTTTATTTTTTATAGTTATTTTAATTGTTGTTTTAGCATTAGCAGGAGCAATAATTCTTCCGATTGCCGGAATAGCTTTGGCAGTTGCAATTGTCATGACAATTATAGGACTTGTATTTAGTATATTTAAATTTATATTTTCAATACCAATGCTAGTTATAATTGTTGTATTAGCTATTTTATATAAGAATAGGAAAAGAATTTAGTTCTAAAAACTGGGGGGATAAAGATGATTTTAGTAAAAAACGGTAAGATAGTCACTATGGCTAACAAAGACTATGAAAATGGATGCATACTCATTAAAGATGGAAAGATTTTAAGAGTTGCAGAAAACATAGAAGTAGATAAGGATGTAGAGATAATAGATGCAAAAGGAGGCTGGGTTTTACCTGGATTAATTGAGTCACATTGCCATATAGGCATATATGAACAAGATATGGGTTTTGAAGGCTTAGATGTGAATGAAGCCACAGATCCAATTACTCCTGAGCTTAGAGCTATAGATGCAATAAATCCTATGGATACAGCCTTTGACGATGCAGTTAGGGCTGGTGTTACCACTGTGATGACTGGTCCTGGGAGTGCAAATGTTATAGGAGGACAATTTGTTGCAATGAAAACAAAAGGAGTTTGCATAGATGATATGATTCTTCTAGAACCTGCTGCTATTAAAGTGGCTTTTGGAGAAAATCCTAAAAGAGTTTATAAGGATAGGAAGAGGATGCCAACTACTAGAATGGCAACAGCTTCACTTCTTAGAGAAACTTTAATAAAAGCAAAAGATTATAAATTGAAAAAAGAAAAAACTCTAAAAGAAGAAAGTGATTTTGATAAAAATTTTAAATTAGAGGAACTGTTACCTGTAATAGATAAAAAGATTCCGTTGAAGGCTCACTGTCATAGGGCAGATGATATTCTAACGGCCATTAGAATAGGAAAAGAATTTGATTTAGAACTTACTTTAGATCATTGTAGTGAAGGTCATCTTATAGCAGATTATGTTAAGCAGTCAGGAAGATGCGCAATTGTTGGACCGAGCCTTACATCTAGGTCTAAGATAGAATTAAAAAATAAAAGCTTCAGCACTCCAGCAATACTCTCTAAAAATGGAGTTAAGATATCTATTATGACAGACCATCCAGTAACCCCTATTCAATACCTACCGATTTGTGCTGGGTTAGCCGTTAAAGAAGGATTAGATATGAAAGAAGCATTAAAAGCTATTACTATTAATGCTGCAGAAATTTGTGGAGTTTCAGATAGAGTAGGAAGTATTGAAACGGGAAAAGATGCTGATATTGCAATTTTTGATGGTAATCCATTAGAGATTCTTACAAGTACACTTTATACTATAATAAATGGAGAAGTAGTATATAGGTCTGAACAAGCATGAGGAAAGTTTATAATTTAAGTCATAAAGTATTTTAAGATACTTTATGGCTTTTTTTATTATTCTTAAGGAATTGCTATATATATGCAGCAATTTTTTATTGTTTATATAATTAAGAATATAATTATGGATTTTGCAGAGAATAAGAGTAATTATATTAAATTTTAATAAATGTTTTAAAACTAAGGAAGTGATTTTATGTTTAATAAATCTAATCAAAACATTATAAATAAAACATCTAAAGAGTTAGAAGATGAAATAGAAAAATTTACATTAAGGAAGTCACTTCGGGAAAATATAAATTTATTTAGAACTCGAATATTTAATGATGAAGATTCTATTGTGTTCAGAATATTTCAAAATAAAAAAAGTAACATAGAGTTTTGTATAATTTTTTTTGATGGTATGGTTGAGAGTTTAATTGTGAATGAAGGTATAATTCATCCAATAATGTATGGTTATTTAGATAATAAAGTAGATAATAATGATCTGCCAAATTATCTTATGAATAAGATAATAGATTCTAAGGATGTAAGGCTAACCTCAGATATGTCAAAG
>JAYFRK010000135.1:0-6193 GCA_034925975.1 Clostridium sp. | reverse complement strand
GCATAAAGTTTTAAACAACTTATAGGTACTATTTCTTGATTTAAAATTTATTTTATTTTTCTGCTCTCTCTACTCTAACTTTTTTTCCTTTTATAGTAGTATCTTTAAGTGCTTCTAAAACTATTTTTTCCTTTCCATCTAATATATCTACATAAGAAAATCCATCCTGCACATCTATAATTCCAATATCTTCTGGGGAAACCCCTTTAATATTAGTTATTGCTCCTACAATATCCCCAGCTCTTATTTTCTTTTTCTTTCCTGCATTTATATAAAGCTTTGTAATTTGTTTGTTTAAACTAGCACTTTTATCTAATTTTTCTTTTGGTTTTATTTTAGCTTTTTCTTTTAAAATTCTTTTTCCTTTTTCAACTTCTTCTTCTGAGGGAATCTCTTTTTTAGTTATTCTATATTCCAAATATTCTTCAATAATATTTAAAAATTTAATTTCATAAGGATATACAAAGGTTATAGCCTTTCCTATTTTCCCAGCTCTACCTGTTCTACCAATTCTATGGACATAGCTTTCCTTCTCTGTTGGAACATCATAATTTATAACATGAGTTATATCTTCTATATGAATTCCTCTAGCAGCCACATCTGTTGCAACTAAAAATTGAAATTCTCCTTTTTTAAATCTTTCCATTGTGTCTATTCTATCTTTTTGCTCCATTCCTCCATGCAATTTACTACAAGAATAACCTCTACTAACCATTTTTTGAAATACTTTATCAACTTCTTCTTTTGTGTTGCAGAATATAATACAGCTTTCTGGCAATTCAGTGCAAATTATTCTATTCAACAAGCTAAACTTTTTGTTAACTTCAGCATCGTAACAAACCTCTTCTATTTTTTCATTTGTAATATTTTGTGAATTAATTTCTATTCTATTAGGGCTATTCATGTATTTATTACATAAGGATTCAATTTCATCACTTATAGTAGCTGAAAATAACATAGTTATTCTATTTTTAGGTAACTTATTAATAACTGCTTCAACTTGTTCTATAAATCCCATATTCAGCATTTTATCTGCTTCATCAATAATTAAATATTTTATATCTTGGAAGTTCACATTTCCTTTTTCTATATGATCTAATGTTCTGCCTGGTGTCCCAACCACTACATGTACTCTTTGCTTTAATTCCCTAACTTGAATATCCATTGGCTGTTTCCCAAAAACAGCTGCACATCTTATTCTCTTCAGCCTTCCTATATTGGACACATCTTCTTTTATCTGTATCGCCAACTCCCTAGTTGGAGTTAATATTAATGCTTGCGGTTCTCTCTTTTCAATTTTAATCTTTTCACAAATAGGAATAGCAAAAGCTGCAGTTTTTCCACTTCCAGTTTGAGACTTTACGATAATATCCTTATCTTCAATAGCAAGTGGAATAACCTTTTCTTGTACCTGAGATGGTTTTTCATATTCTAGCATATGTCGCGCCTTTAATATTTCTTCACTTAAATCAAAATTAATAAAACTTGAATTATTCATATCTTCATACCTCATTTATTGCTGTATTTTATTATCTATAATATTTATCCGATGACTATCCGCTCCAATACTCCCTCTGAATCAAAGAACTCTGTTTATGCCTATATTATAATTTACGTTTCATGTAATTATACTCCATTATCTCATAAACTGCTTAACTTTTATAATTTTTTCTCACACTTATGTAAATTTACTAACAATTTATAATGGACATCTTCTCTCAGATTCACCTAAATTATCTCTAAGTTACTATTCCTCTAATTGATTAAATTGAAATGTTTTGCTTATGATAATATAATATAGTCATTATATTAACTCTATTATCAAATATTAAATAAAGGGGCGATAATATGTTTTCAGAAAATATAATAAACAATCTGAGCAAATCATCTTGGATAAGACTTATGTTTGAAGAAGGTGCCAGACTTACTGAAAAATATGGGGCAGAAAATGTATATGATTATAGTCTTGGGAATCCTTATGCGGAGCCTCCTGTGGAAGTTCTGGAATCTCTAAAGAAGCATATATTAAATGATGAAAAAGGAATTCATAGGTATATGAACAACGCTGGATATCCAGAGGTTAGAGAAAAAATAGCTTATAAATTACAGAAGGAAAGTGGAGTTGAACTCTCAGCAAATAATATAGTTATGACAGTAGGTGCTGCTGGTGGATTAAATGTAGTTTTAAAGTCGCTTTTAAACCCTGGTGAAGAAGTGATTGTTTTTGCACCATATTTTGTTGAGTACACTTTTTATACTGATAATCATGGTGGAAAAACTGTAGTTGTACCTCCTAACCTTTCAAATTTCGAACCAGATTTAGTTGCTTTTGAAAAAAGTATTACACCAAAAACAAAAGCTATAATAATTAACAATCCTAATAATCCGTCAGGCGTTATATATAGCAAAGAAAAACTTAATGATATTGAAGAAATTATATTAGAAAAGGAAAAAAAGTATAATACAAACATCTATATTATTTCTGACCAGCCATACAGTGAAATAATTTATGATGATATTGCACTTCCTAATATACTTTCTATTTTTAAAAATGCTATTATAGTAAATTCCTTTAGTAAATCTTTAGGTCTTGCTGGAGAAAGAATTGGATATATCGCTGTCAGCAGTAAAATTCAGAATAGTGATATTCTTATTTCAGCTCTAAGTTTTTGCAATAGAACTCTTGGATTTGTAAATGCTCCTGGATTATTTCAAAAGGTTGTAGCTGATGCACTAGATGCAAAGGTAGATATTAGCGGCTACAAAATGAGAAGGGACTTTCTGTATGAAAATCTTACAAATATAGGATTCCAATGCGTAAAGCCTACAGGAGCATTTTATCTATTTCCAAAAGCATTAATTGATGATGATGTAGAATTTGTTAAGAGAGCTATGAAGTATAATCTACTTCTCGTTCCTGGCAGCGGCTTTGGCTGTCCAGGATATTTTAGAATGTCTTACTGTGTAAAGTTTGATATAATACAAAATTCCATCCCAGCTTTCCAAAAACTAGTTGAAGAGTTCAAATAGTTTTTAAAATTTTAGATTTATTGTGTATTATTTAATACAATGGGGCGCCCCCGGAAATAACTTCCAGAGGGCTGCCCCATTGTATGCTCATATAATTTCCCAAATAGGTGATACTATATTTAAACTTAACATAAATTGAAAGGAGTTTATAATATGGCAATTACTAATAAGGAAAAAACTTTAATTCAAGATAACTTAGTAGCAGAATACTTATGTATAAGAAAATATGAACAATATGCCGCGCTCTCTTCAGACCAACAACTAAAACAAGTATTTACAGACCTTGCAAACAAAGAAAAAGAGCATGCAACTACTTTAAAAAACATACTTACTCAAAATGGTATAAACAATCAAAATTTATTTGAAAGCTACACATCACCACAAAGTGACTTATCAAGTATGCAAAATAGCCTGGGTACTAGTGACGCTCAATTATTAAACGATGCTTTATCTACTGAAAAGCATGTGTCCAGTTCTTATAATAATGCTGTATTAGAGTCAGTTGATCCTAATATAAGAAAACAACTTCAGCATATTCAGCAAGAAGAACAAGGCCACGCTGAAACATTATTTAATGCAATGAAATCAAGAGGATGGTACAATGTAGAATAGTAATAATCACTGTCAATTTGGCAAATGTAAACATAATATAAAGTAAAACTAAAGATTTAGATAGTGCTACTACTCTATCTAAATCTTTAACTAAATTAATTGGACTAGCATTTTTATGTATATCATAATAAAGTTGATCCTGGTTTAGGAGGTAAGTATATGGAAAACCTTAAAATTTCAGAAATTGCCAAAGCTATAGACGGTGAATTAGTAAATTGCAAGGAAGATATTAATATAAACGATATTGCTATTAAAAGTTGGAAAGTTAAATCTAATGACCTATATATAGCATTAGTTGATAAGGGCTCAGACCCTAGCGAACCTGTAAAAGTAGCTCTAGAGAATGGGGCTATTGCAGTCATTGTTCCGAAAAAAACTGATTTTAGCATACCTCAGATAGTAGTTGATGATACTTGGTCTGCTTTATATTCCTTAGCAAAATATTATAAGAATATCTTTAACCTACCTACTATAATGGTTACAGGAAGTTCTGGAAAAACAAGCACAAAAGATATGGTAACCTCAGTTTTAAGAGAAAAATATAAAGTTCACAAAACACAACAAAATAATAATAGTAACCTAGGTGTACCTTATACAATTTTTCATATGAAAGGCATTCATGAAATATCTGTTTTAGAAGTTGGAATGGACAATTTTGGTCAAATAAAAAGTATGGCTGATTTAGTTAGACCTAAAATAGCTATAATGACAAATATAGGGACAGCCCATATTCAAAACTTAAAAACAAAAGAAAATATTCTTAAGGCTAAAATGGAAATAACAGAATACTTTAATGAAAACAATATATTAATAATTAATAACGACGATGAATATCTTTCAAGAATAAAAGATAAACCGTATAAAATAATAAGAATATCTACCTATGGAAAAGGAGACTACAATGCCTTTGATATAGTGAACTTAGGTGAAGCTGGAGTCCAATTTAAATGCAAATACAGAGATGAAATACTTCTTCTAAGAACTAACGCTGTGGGTATTCATAATGTATATAATGCTCTAGCTGCTATAGCAGTAGCAGACTTGTTTGATTTAGATGGTGGTGAAATACAAAGAGGCATTCTAAAATATAAATCTAGTCAAATGAGAATGAATATAATACGCCTTGAGGATCATATAACATTGTTAGAAGATTGTTATAATGCTAATCCTGACTCTATGAAATATGCTATAGATGTACTTTACTCTTTCAATGATGGCAGAAAAATAGCTGTTCTTGGTGATATGCTAGAGCTGGGAGAGTACAGTAAAATATCCCATGAAAATATTGGTAACTACTTGATAGACAAATGTGATGTTTTAGTAGCCGTTGGAAATGAGGCTAAATATATTTATGATAAAGCAAATTCCCGTATTACAAGCAAGTATTTTACATCTAAAGAAGACGCTTGTAGATACCTAGAAAAGACTATAAAATCTAATGATGTTATTCTTATAAAAGCTTCAAGAGGTATGGAAATGGAAGAGATAGTAGAATATCTAACCGCTAATAAAAAAACAATAGTATAATTAACTGTATAAATAAAAAATACTGTAGTAGATTTATAATTAAATAAATTCATTACAGTATTTTTATATAATATTTAATTTTAAGCCTGCAAAAACTTCATTCTACATAAATTTAATCATTAAAACCTGCTAAATACCTTGCATATTCAAATATAGCTAGGTTTTGAGGAGGTATTCCGTCAAAATCATCATATCCTTCCACAAGATCTTTATCAGGTTTTGTATTTGCTTCTATAAACCATAGCTTACCATCTATATCTATAGCCATATCCATTCCAATCTCACCAAAGGAACCAAAAGCTTTTTCAATATATTCCGCAATCATAATAGTAGCTTCTTCAATCTGTTTCTCACTTGGTATTTTATCTTCACCATAGAAATCTATTAAGTCAGTATACATATTTTCATAAAGTTCAAGCCCTCCTCCTGCACAATAATTTGTAATAGTATAGTTAGCTTTTGCAATTCTACTCCAATTGCTTATAACTCTCCATTTCCCCTGATTATTTTTTATAGTAAGCAGCCTCATGTCAAAGACTTGACCTTTGTATTTTAGCAGCCTAATTCCCTCTTGAATTATAAATTGCCTTCCTTCTGTAAAATTTTCTACATAATCTCTTACTTCATTAATTTCTTTTAGATCTAGTTCTTTTAACCCTCCAGAATAGAATATAAGTTTATATTCTTCATTTTCCTTTTCTATAGATAATACCTGTTTTCCACCACTTCCAAGGGAAGCTTTTATAAAAACAAAATCATATTGCTTTAACATTATAATTACGTCGTTAAAACTTGTATAATTTATTGTTTTCGGGAAAAATTTATTGATTTCAGGGTATTTAAATAGATTTTCATATGTTTCTTTTTTTGATAAATAGTTTCGTCTGTTTATTATTTTCATATTAGGATAGTTTTTAAGTCTTTTTCGTATTTCTTTAACTAGCTGCTTTTCTTCCTGCTCAAATCCAACTCCTCTATCATAAATTACATCTGGCATAGGAAACCATCCATTAGCCCACTCTTC
>JAYFRK010000599.1:0-3823 GCA_034925975.1 Clostridium sp. | reverse complement strand
AGGTATGTGTATGAAAAGGGTGCAGAAATTGTTGCAGCTTTTGATGTTAACCCAAATGTAATTGGCAAAGATATCGGAGAAATAATTGGATGTGAGCCAAAGGGAGTTATAATTCAGAGCATTAATAAAATAGATGAAGTGTTTGCAGATACAAAACCAGATGCTTGTATAATTACAACTATGAGCCTTATGCATGAACTTAAGGATGCAATGATGGCTTGTGCAAGAAATGGTGTAAACGCTATCACTACCTGCGAAGAAGCTTTTTATCCATGGAATTCAGCTTATGAAATTACAAAGGAAATAGATGAAATGGCTAAAAAGACTGGATGCACTATCTGTGGGTCTGGATACCAAGATGTATTCTGGGGAAATCTTATTACTACTTTAGCCGGTTCATCTCATAACATAACAAAGATAGTTGGTAAATCTAGTTATAACGTAGAAGACTATGGAATCGCCCTTGCAAAGGTTCATGGTGCAGGTCTTGACCTAGATACCTTTGAAAAAGAAATAGCAGCGGCAGATAATATTTCTGCAGAAGAAAGACAAAAGCTTATAGATAATGGAGAATTTTTACCATCGTATATGTGGAGTGTAAATGGATGGCTTTGTTCACAACTTGGGCTTACTGTTAAGAGCCAAGTTCAAAAATGTATACCTCATACCTATGATAAGGACTTATATTCAGAAACATTGCAGATGACAATTCCAGCTGGACATGCAACAGGAATGTCAGCAGTAGTTACAACGGAAACAGAAGAGGGCATTACTATTGAATCTGAGTGTATAGGAAAGGTATATTCACCAGAAGAATGTGACAAAAATGATTGGACAATACATGGTGAACCAAATACACAGGTTGTAATAACAAGGCCTTCAACAGTAGAATTAACTTGTGCTACTGTTGTAAACAGAATTCCAGATATAATTAATGCTCCTTCAGGCTATATTACAACTGAGAAGATGGATCGTTCATTGTACAGAGTTAAGCCACTTAATGAATATGTTAAATAGAAAGTTTTAAATGAATGTAAAAATCAACATTCATTTAAAACAGAATGAAAATAAAAAACCAATATACCCAAATTCATATGATAAGATAAAGGCTGTAAATAGATTAATGTGAAAGCATAGACTATTTGCAGCCTTTTTTAAAATCTAAGACTACATTATATTAATCATTCAACTTGTTGTATAATATTGATAGCGATAATTTAAAGGACATTACTGTAGCTTTATTTACAGATGTAATTTATATAGATATAGATGAGAGGATAAACAGTTTAATATGAGAATAAATAAGCTTTTTAGCAATTTAGGTTTTTGTTCAAGAAGGGAAACTAATAGACTTATTGAGAAAAATAGAGTAACAGTAAATGGGCTGCCTTGTGAACCTGGCCAGTGGGTAGAAGAGAGTGATATTATACTTATAGATAATAAGCCAATTCCAGTGAAAGACAAAATTTATATTGCGCTAAACAAACCAATAGGGATTATTTGTACTGCAGCAAAAAAAGTAGAGAGTAATATAATTAGTTTTATGGATTATCCAGAATACATTTTCCCTGTAGGCAGATTAGATAAGGCATCCCAAGGGTTAATATTAATGACTAATGATGGAGAGTTGTCCAATAAAATTTTAGAATCAGAGAACCTGCATGAGAAGGAGTATATAGTAACTGTTAATAAACCTTTTGATGATTCTTTCATGAGTGAAATGTCTCAAGGAGTGGAAGTTTGCGGAGTTAAGACAAGACCTTGCAAAGTTAGTAGAGTTAATGAAGATACCTTCAATATTATTTTAACACAGGGACTTAATAGACAAATTCGTAGAATGAGCCAAGCTTTAGGATATAAAGTTGTGCGTTTAGAGCGTGTTAGGATCATTAATATAAAAGTTGACGGGATAGATATTGGTAAGTGGCGTAACCTTACAGAGGAAGAGATAATGGAATTAAGAAATAGATAAATGCTAAAAAAGTCTATAGATTGCCAAGGAAGGGATACAGAAATAATTTTTTATAGTAGTAATAGAGTATTTTCAATAATATGATATACTAACTTAAATTATAGGAGGAGCAATTATGAAGTCATATCACATACCTGGCGGCTCAAATACCATGCTGTTTGTAGAAGAATGCGGAAATCCATTGGGAATACCTGTATTATTTGTTCATGGGGTATCCCAAAGCAGATTGAGCTGGACAAAACAGATGAAGTCACCTTCTTTGAAGCATTTAAGGCTTATTTCTTTTGACTTGCGAGGACATGGACTATCAGATAAGCCTTACCATGGATACCATGATGAAAGTAACTGGGCCAATGATATTAATGCAATAATAAGTTACTTAAATCTTAACAGACCAGTGCTTGTAGGATGGTCTTACGGAGGAAAGGTAGCATGCGATTATATAAGGCTTTATGGGGAAGATAATGTTTCAGGAATAAATCTTGTAGCTGCAGGAACATCAGCTGGCATATCAGGTGGAAGCTATTATACTGCTGATTCTCAGGCTGTAATACCTAAAATTATATCAACAGATGCACTAGAAAGCAGCAATACACTTCAAAAATTTGTAAAACTTTTATTCTATGTTGAACCCTCTACGGAAGATTTCTATTTTACCCTAGGATATAATACTGTTGTACCTCCATATGTGAGAGAGGCAGTTGTTACAAGGGCTGCATCCTATGAAGATATACTTTCAAAAATAAAAATACCAGTACTTCTTACTCATGGACTTCAAGATAAAATACTTAATCCTTCTCAAACAGTATATAATTCAAAGTTGATTCTAAATTCAACAGTTTCTTTTTATGAAGGCACAGGCCATTCTCCATTTTGGGAGAAGCCTCACAGGTTTAACTGTGAATTAGAAACGTTTGTGAAAAAATGTAGACTATAACTTAATACAAAATTTTATCGTAGTTAACTATAAAACTACATTAAGCTTAGCAAGTGTAGTTTTTTTATTTTTAGTAAGTAAATTTTATTTTTTAACTAAAGAAAACTTAAGTGAAACGTAGAATGTATTATATAAGGTTTAACAATATGTTTTATGTTATAAATATTCACAATGGAGATGATAGAAAATGGAGAATACAACTAACTTAGGAAGAGATGATGTAGGAAAACTACTGTTTAAACTAGCTTTGCCAGCTATTATTGCTCAACTTGTAAATGTACTATATAACATAGTTGATAGAATTTTTATAGGAAGAATACCAAACGGACATATAGCTATGGCTGGGGTAGGTGTATCTTTTCCTATTATTATGATAATATCTGCCTTTAGTGCCCTTATTGGGGTTGGTGGAGCACCTTTAGCTGCTATTAAGATGGGTGAAAACAATAATGATGAAGCAGAGAAAATAATGAGCAATAGTTTTAGTGTGTTAGTTATTTTAGGTATTGTGCTGACTGTAGGATTTATGGCATTTAATGAGCCTATACTTTGGGCTTTTGGTGCAAGTAATGAAACCATTGGTTTTGCTAAGGATTATTTAACTATATACCTTATAGGTACTGTATTTGTTCAGATAGCTTTAGGAATGAATCCGTTTATAAATACTCAGGGATTCGCTAAAGTAGGGATGGTTACTATAATGATTGGTGCAGTTATAAATATAGTACTTGATCCTGTATTTATATTTGGATTTAACATGGGAGTTAAAGGAGCAGCTTTAGCTACTATACTTGCTCAAATAGTCTCAGCTGTATGGATTTTAGTATTCTTATTTGGAAAGAAAAGTGTACTAAAATTAAAAAAGAAGTATCTAGTACCAGATTTTAAAATAGTATTATCAATTATAAGTTTAG
>JAYFRK010000175.1:0-3411 GCA_034925975.1 Clostridium sp. | reverse complement strand
AACTCTAGATCATTAGTAACTACTGCTCCTCCTTCCCCCATAGTTATATGATGTGCAGGATAAAAACTATAGGTAGATATATGTCCAAAGGTTCCTGTATAATTTCCTTTATACCTTGAGCCTAGTGCATCGCAGTTATCCTCTATAATCCACAAATCATATTTCTTAGCAAATTTCATTACCTTGTCTAAGTTAAAGGGATTTCCTAAAGTATGAGCAAGTATTATAGCTTTTGTTCTATTCGATACAGCTTTTTCTAAATCATCAACTTTTATATTATAAGTTTCAATCTCCACGTCTACAAATACAGGTACTAATGAATTTTGAATTATTGGTGCCACAGTAGTTGGGAAGCCTGCTGTAACAGTTATCATTTCATCCTTAGGTTTTAGTCTTCTGTCAACTAACTAATGCCGTTACAGCTACTAAATTTGCATAGGATCCTGAAGTACTAGAGAAGTATATTTTACACCTAAAGCATCTTATGCAATACATAAAGCAACTAATGGAACTGAGTTATATTTTAGTTGCTAATCTTTCTTGTCAAGCATTTAATTGTTACTTTTATACAATAACAGAATCTAGGTTATGTTCTTTTAATATTTTTGACAAATTAGAATAATTTTTAACATCTACGATGATATCTGTAATCTTATCTTGTAGTTGGCATATTTCATGCATATATATTGGTCGGATACTTTGGTAAATAATTTATAACCTTCGCTCCTAGTTTATTAAGTCATATTGAAAGCTAGGTTATTTTAAATCCTGTAGCACCTGTTATTAAAATTTTTCCCTTTACATGCATTATCAAACTTTTAATATTATTCTTAAATCCTCTAAAATTATTATTCTGTCCTTGTTTATCAAGATCACTAACATATTCACTATTATCCATGGTTTTCTACAAAACCTAATGTTTATAAACGGCATTCTAAATATCTTTCATCATTTTTCACAAGGCAATCTTATAACTTTTTATTAAATATTATTTATCCTAATTATATAACTTTTATTTTTGAAAACTTAAGTTAATAGTTAAAATTCAGTATTCATGCTTTAAAATACTAAATTTTAGCCATTATATAACCTATTTCATTATTTTTTATTGAGTATATATTTTAAATTTTTATAAGCTATTTAATATATTAAAAATATTCTTAACAGCATTACCATTACCAAAATAGTTTTTATCTATTATATTATAATTAATTTCTGTTTTAAATATTTTATTGATCATATCTTCACTATCAATTTTACATAAGACATTTAAATTCCCATTTAAAGTTTCTAGCCATTCAGTTTCATTTCTCAAAGTTATGCACGGCGTTCTTAAGAAGTATGCCTCTTTTTGAACGCCTCCCGAATCTGTTAAAATCTTTTTAGCGTTTTTTATTAAATATAGCATTTCTAAATATCCAACTGGTTCAGTTAAGATTATATTTTTCAAATCAGAAAACTTAATAATTTCTTTTACTATATCTTTAATTCTAGGATGAACCGGAATTATAACCTTTGCATCTAATTTATCCAATGTATTTAATACTTTTTCTATTTTTTCTATTTTATCAGTATTTTCAGCTCTATGAAGCGTACACAAATAATAGTTTTTTCCTTTTATCTTTTCTCCATTTATAAAAAAACCTTTTTTAAATTTTTTTTCTGAGATTCTACTGAAAAACACAGTTGAATCATACATAACATCACCAGTATTGTGAACATTTTTTTTTATATTCTCATTATACAAGTTTCTAACTGAGGTTTCTGTGGGACAAAATAAATATGTAGAAATATGATCAGTTATTATTCTATTCTGTTCTTCAGGCATAGTCTTATTAAAGCTTCTAAGTCCTGACTCTATATGTATTAGAGGAATATTAAGTTTTGAGGAGGCCAATGCTCCTGCCAAAGTAGAATTAGTATCACCATAAACTATAACATAATCTGGCTTTTCTTTTATTAAAACATCTTCAACCTTTATGAGCATCTCTCCTATCTGTTTTCCATGAGATGCAGATCCAATTTTCAAGTTATAATTAGGTTGAGGTAGATTTAACTCTTCAAAAAAAATATCAGACATATTTTTATCATAATGCTGTCCCGTATGGACTATTATTTCCTTATGAGATTCTATTAATTTCTTAGAAACTAAAGATGCTTTTATAAATTGTGGTCTAGCTCCAATAATGGTTACAATTTTCATGCGCTTTTACCCCTTATATAATTAATTTTTAAATCCATAAAAGTAAGTATTTATGGACAATTTTTAGCTTTTTATTTACTTAAATTAGTATTTAGAAACAACTCTTATGTTTTTTCTCCTATCAAGGTAAATTTTCTGTTCATAAAATGTTTATAAATAAAGTAGCTTGTAGTAGATGGTAAACTATAATCTCATTAAATACTGTCCATATTCGGTTTTTAATAGCGGTTGAGCAAGTTTTACTAATTGATTTTTATCTATAAAACCATTTCTATATGCAATTTCTTCAATACAGGCAATATATAGTCCTTGTCTCTTTTGTACAGCTTGTACAAAATTTGCAGCATCTAACAGTGATTCATGAGTCCCTGTGTCTAGCCAAGCAAATCCTCTTCCAAAAACTTGCACTTGCAATCTGCCTTCTTTTAAATAATAGTTGTTTATGTCTGTTATTTCGAGCTCTCCTCGATTTGAAGGTTTAATAAATTTAGCAATTTTAATTACTTCATTATTGTAAAAATAAAGCCCAGGTATTACATAGTTTGATTTTGGCTTTTTAGGCTTTTCTTCAATAGAAAGAGCCTTACCATTTTTATCAAATTCGACTACACCATACTCCCATGGATTATTAACATAATATGCAAAAACACATGCTCCATCTTTTATACTAGAAGCTTTATCTAATATTGGCGAAAATCCCTGTCCATAAAAAACATTATCTCCTAATATTAAGCATACCGAATCTTCTCCTATAAATTTTTCTCCTATAATAAATGCTTCTGCAATTCCATTAGGCTTTTCTTGAATTCTATATACAAAAGAAAGTCCTAATTCACTTCCATCGCTAAATAACTCTTTGTAAAAAGATAAATCTCTTTCTGTTGAAATTATTAAAATTTCTCTTATACCTGCTAGCATTAAAACCGAAAGAGGATAGTATATCATAGGCTTATCATAAATAGGTAGAATCTGTTTGCTTATAGATTTAGTACTAGGATAAAGTCTTGTGCCATTTCCTCCAGCTAATATTATGCCCTTCATTATGTCTCCTCCTTTGCTTATCCTTTGTAGCCGCTATTAATCTTTTAGTGATCTCCTCTATCATAAGTCACGTTTTTTAACCATTCTTCATTTTCTAAATACCACATTATAGTTTTTACAATACCTTTTTCAAAAGAAGTTTTTGGATACCAATTAAAACTATCTCT
>JAYFRK010000432.1:0-5493 GCA_034925975.1 Clostridium sp. | reverse complement strand
AAATCAAATTTTTCACCTTTATCTTTTTCAATCTTGTGAATAGCATCTACTAAAACATCTGCTGTTCCAAGAGCGTCTAAATCTGCATATAGTTCATCTTTTATAAAAAATGCTTCTTTAGCACCTACAGCAAGACAATTTTTTAATGTGTTTAAAGAATCATCTGCTCCAACAGTTAATACACTAACATTTCCTCCATGAGCTTCCATAAAACGAACTGCTAACTCCAATGCATATGTATCAAATGCATTTGCTACTAAACTGACTCCATTCAAATTAGGTTTTTTCTTATCCTTATCTAAATGGATTTCAATAGAATCATCTGGAACCTGTTTTACACATACAAGAATCTGCATACTTTCCCTCTCCCTCACATTTTATATTATTATAATATTTACATTATTAAACTATTTTTTATAAAACCATTATATATTTAAACTTTGGTCTTACCATCATACATGTATTATATCACATTGTCATAATATTTCCATAATTGTTAATAAAATAACACGCTCCATTTCGTATAAGATGGCTTATTTACCTAGATAGGCATGCAAAAATTTTTATGAACTATTTAAATTATTCTAACTACTTGCAATCCCTGTGAATTTTCTATCAATTCTCGTAAAAAAACACTAAGATTACCGCAATGATATGCTCCCTTTATAGTAGACAGTTAAAATAATAAACCTGTTTCTATATAGGGGGCATATCAAAAAATAATCTTAGTGTTTCTTTTCGCTTTGAAATTATACACCTCTGTGGTCATCGCGAAGGACATGTCTGAACTGATCTTACTCAAAACTCCTCCGAGTTGGTATATTTATTCTTTCCTGTATTTTTTGAATGATATAGTGCTACGTCTGCTCTCTTTAAAGCCTGCATGTAATCATCATCTTCTTCATGAAAATAAGAACTACCAATTGAAATAGATACGCTAAAGCATTCTTCGCTGCTTTCAAATACTATGGCATTTACACATTCCAATATCTTTTGTCCAACTTGATATTGACTAGCCTTATCAACATTATTACATAATACAACAAACTCTTCTCCACCCCAACGGAATAGCCGATCAGCTTCTCTAATATTACCTAAAATAGCTTGAGATACTTTCTTTAAAACAAGATCCCCTACATCATGCCCAAAGGTGTCATTGATTTTTTTAAAATTATCAATATCCAACATCATTAATAATGAGGAAGAAATACTATGTTTTGATAACTCAAAACGCTCCGCCAATATGGTCTCAGCTGCTTTTCGACTGAATGCACCAGTCAATGGATCAAGTTCCGTTTCCGTCTTAACATATGTATCAATATTTTTACGATATTTACCATGAACTCTTATGATGATTACTATACCAATTAAAAATATAATAATCATGAAAATTAAGCAAACTATCATTGTGTTGTTGACAACTCGTGTATTATAATCTTTTAACTCATTTATATAAACAAAAATATCATTTAAAGGCTTTCCCGTTGCAATAATCCAGTTAAATGGTTTATACAATTTTGCATATGATATCTTTTGCGTTATTTCATCGTTAACTTTATTTTTAAAATAATATGAATGAATAATTTCTCCCTTTTGTTTTATACCGTTTAGTTCTTTTAAGTATGGTAAGTTACCTTTAATATCTTGTGTTTTGGTAGATAGGTAGCTCCCTTCAGTATCCTTAAGATTTGGATGTATCACGCGAATTGCATAATCATCTCCACCAGCATAATCTAAAATCTCATTTACCCAGATATATTCATTTTCTTTATATACAGAGCTATGGATTTCCTTATAAATATAATTCTTCGCTATTCTATCAATATCTGCTTCTTCTGCAAATAAATACAGTGTAGAATCACCAACCTTAACTGTTCGATGAAGGCTAGAATTTTTCATAAATTTGCTTTTTTCTACCTTGTACTGATCCGTAATATCAACAACTTGTCCATTTAAAAACAAAGTAACTTTTCCCTTTAGAATATTATGTATAATCAGCTTAATTGGCTTGCCATACTCCATTTGATTTATGTTATTCATCATATTTTGTGCACTAATATACATTGTACCTTCATCAATGGTAGCTAGAGACTCTGATGTTAGATCCATAATATTTTCTATTTCTTTAGCTGCACTCTTCCTGTTAGAATCAATACGAATAATGGTGTTATCTACCATTTCACGCATACATTCCTCTGTATCCTTAATTGCTACCATCCGTAGAACATCATTATTATGGGAATAAAGATCTTTTGACAAAAATATAAGAATAGATGCAACAATTGCACAAAGTAATATTTGTGTAGTTACTAGTATACAAAGATATTTCTTATACTGCTTATCCATCTCACAACACCTCCTCCGCTGTAGGTTACATAGATATTATAGCATAGGAAATTCCAATTGATAGTGTTATATTATATCCATTTTTCATATATAAAAAAGTCCTCAAATGCATCACCTGCACTCAAGGACTCTGTATCATCAATATTTTACTTTTTCCCTGTTTTCTGATCTGGTATCAAGAAATGAATGCTATTTTTACCTGATTTAGTTTGAGTAAAAATCCTATCTCTACAGATTAAAATGGTAAAGATAATTTTCAACAAAACTCGTTTTCATATCTTTTGAAAAATTCATAATATGTGCGCACATTTTCTAGTTCTGTCCAAATTTTCACATCAACTGGATTTTCATCAAGATCATATATTTTTGCTCCACGCATAGCAAGCAGAAACGGCGAATGTGTTGATATAATAAATTGACAACCTAAAAATCGTGCAGAGTCCTCAATAAATTTCACTAATTCCATCTGGCGCTTTGGAGAAAGACTGTTTTCAGGCTCATCCAATATATATAGTCCATTTTCACCAATCTTTTCAATAAAATATCGGAATGCACTCTCCCCATTTGAATATTCCCTAACATTATCCATTAACTTATTTCTCACAAACCGTGACTGCGTTTTACTTCTAGCAATATTTACTTTTTTTAGTTGCTCGTAATCTGCTATAGACTTCATTTGGAAATGAGAATATTTTGCATCCAAATATTCTTCAAAAAGTTTTTCCCGCTTTTGATCAATTCCTTCGTTAAGATTACGGATATTCAACATATAATCAAACACATCATCACTTGTTATAATTCTGCTATTTTTAGGAATATCATCTTCAAGTTGCATCTCACACATATTCACATAGTCGGAATAGAAATTAGATTTATTATAGGTAGAATCTCGATTGATTCCTGTTTTTTCTGCTATCACATTTAATGCCGTTGATTTTCCCGAACCATTTCCACCATATAAAATAGTAACTGGCTCAAAATCAATTCTTTCAAAACCATGTCTTGATAATATCTTAAATGGATAAAAGGAGTCATAGCATGTTCTTTTTTCATCTATTAAAAAATCAAATTCCATATCATCATTTGGAAATGTAAAAACATTCAAATAAATCATTATCATCTTCCTTATCATAACATTATATAGACAATCTTTAAATCATATCTTAAAGCCGCTTTATTTATATTTTTATCAATGAGCAGTTTCCAAAGATTATTACAACTAAACGCCATACCAACCCTTATCCTTTTTAAGTTCTTGCTTTAGATTATTATATAATGCTGGCTTGTCCTCAAATTTATTTGTTTTTTTACTTTTTATTAAGATTAAATTTTTGTATATATTAATTAATTTCTCCTGTGGTTAGTATTGATTTATATTTTACCTTTTACCTTTTACTTCTTACTTATTTACAAATTACTATTTATAATGCTCAGCCTAAAATTGGAACTTGTCATTTAATTTTCTTTAAAGCAGACATAATATCTTTATATACTAACGGCTGCATACTATCCTTGTATATCTCTGTATCTGCTTTCTTCAACGCTTCTATAATGCACTCCACTAACTCTGGTTTATATTTTGCAATATTAGGTAATACCTTAATACATTGCCTTGATGTAATAGGCTTCTCATCTAAAATATGTTTTAAATATTCATCAATAATTTCATCAATCTTGTATTCTATATCCCATTTTGCATTAGCAGCTATTAATCTAAATCCTCTGATTCTTCTATATGAATTGCTATCTTCAATCAATTCAGCAAACCTATCGAAAAATTTATATACAGCATTAGATTTTTCGCTTTCAGTTTCTAACAATTGCAATGCTTCGTATGCATTTGTAGCATCTTTAGAGTATAGCCTTTCAATCAATTCTGCTATATTCTCCATAGTTTCATCTCACTTTCCTTAAACAAAATTCTTGAGTACGAAAATAATTACTATTTGTTTGTATATTATTTAAATAATTTTTACTTTACTATTAATTATGCTAGCGACACTAAAGAAGAATGATGTGTCTTAACTTCAAATACAGATTATATTTATAATCTCATCGACAAATTAAAGTTTAAACCATGCTATCAAAGTCCCTGCTTAGACATGATTGTTTAAGCCTTTTTGACCTCAATAAATACTTAATATCAGAAAGACTATCATACGAAAGTTGAAAGTGAAAATAGTTAATATATTCAAGTACAGCGAATATATAGATAAAGCCTACAATGCCAAAGCTGCCTAAAGGTAATGATGGATACCATTTTAAAAAATCAAACGCAAAAATAAACATCGTGACAACTATTAGGCCGATATTGAATTTTTTCAAATTTTTGAAGCTTTTTACAATTCGGATAAGAGTTACTGTTGTATTATCTTTCTTTAATCTCTTCCATTTTGCATACCAATATATACTTCCCTGCACTAGTAGAAATTCCAAAAGAAAAAATGAAATCCAAAAAGAGGTTAGCGAATACAATCGTAATTGGGGATAGACTTTATTAAGTAAAAAAAACACGACAATAAACATTACTACTGACATCAATTCGCCAGTATATAAATATGAAAATCGCATTAATAATTTTTTTCTCAAGTATCCATCATCTCCTCTCATTAAGTTAAGTTAGTGGGAAAGTAATTTTCATAAAATAGTTTAAGATATAGATTTTCGTTTACGTCACAATATTCTACTACTGTGTCATAACTCGCAATATAATATTACCATCATTTATCTTAATTTAAAATATTTTTACAAGCGAATCCCTTAAGCTTTATTTTCATTCAGCATACCAACTGTAATCTTAATAATATTATATATATCCTCATCTGATAGTCCTGTAAACTTTGAAGCTATGTCTTCTGCTGCCTTCACATGTTTTGTAATGGCATCCCCAGCTATCTCTTTCCAAAGCTGCTCTACCTTATAAACTACATCTTTAGCTTCTTGTTTTGCATGTACATACTCATGTTGTTCCAGCTTTGCTGTACCATTTTACATAGTCACATTTTGAGCCCCTTTGAATTAGTGGGAGTTTTGATAATGGCACTATTTGTTAGTATTCCAATTTTTCTAGCTACATTAATATTTTCTAAGTTCTATTGTTGCCTGTTTCTGTCATAGTTTCTTAAGAGACTATACTTATATCTCAAT
>JAYFRK010000374.1:0-6289 GCA_034925975.1 Clostridium sp. | reverse complement strand
GTCAATACTCTATGTTTTCATAGTCTTTTTCAACAAAGGCTTCCCCTATTTTATCCTTATTAACTTTAATAATTTTATTAAGACAATTATCACTTGCTAGTGACAATTCAGTAATTAACTTTTTTTAATTATCTTTTTTCCCTCTAAGCTCTTCTGACTCCCTCCGCCGCCTGAACTTTTTGATTCTCATTAGATTAATAAAATACATTACCTTAATTTCCCGATAAAAGCTTCTTTCGGCTCCCACCGAATACCTCTGAAATTTTTTTATCTTTAAGGCACCAATGACTATCATAATTTTCTTGAATTTAATCTTTAGTATATATTTTATATTCTCCTTATACCATATACTTCTCTATACTTTCTTACTCCTCACCATCTTCACATGTTCTTTCTTAACTTCCTTGTCTAAAATATTAGCCCTTTTTATAATATTGCAAATATTAATTACTTCCTTCTTAGATATTGCCTTATCTGTGTACTGTCTTATTGCTTTATTCAACTGACTCATATAAACTACATTGGACATCTTATTCTTTAAAGTAGCTTTAGTACTAAATGCCACAATAGAATAATAAGGGATGTCTTTACATATAAGCTCCTTTAGTGCATTTATGTGTCCTTTATTTTGAAATATAGGGTTAAAGAACTTATTTTTTGTTCTTTTGTTTAGAACTTGAGTCCAATACTTATCATTTTCTTTTCCAAAAATCCAACCAGCATAATTTTTAGTTTCTATTACAAATATCCCATAATCTGAAACAATAATATGATCAATTTGAGTTGTTTTACCGTCTTTTTTTCTTATCATTATATCATTTAGCACTTTATATTCTTCCGAATCTAGGCTAGACAATAAACCACTTACTGCCGTCTCTCCTATTATTCCCTTAACCTTAGGCAGGCTTAAGATAAAGGCTATTATAGCAAGTATAATTAAGTAAATCATAGTTATTTCTCCTATCAATATTAGTTGTATATTAGGTTATAATTTTTTAATCCTTCTTAAGAATTTTTATACTTATATCTTAATATTTTCCCTCCAATCTTCTCCTATAAAACTCCCTCTCCCTAAACTCCACTGCATCCTTAAAATGCTCTAAGAAGGTTACACTCCTCTTAAATTCTTCTATCTCATCATCTAAGCACAATTCTTCTCCATCCTTATAAAAAAAGTCACTTGAAGATTGTAATAAAAATTTTATAGGATTATCCTTAGCTAATTTTACATATTCACTCTTACCCCAACTTTTATAATTACTGGTAGCTTTATGTCGAGCTAGATCAATTTCATTAGAGCCTTTAGCATAAAATTTTTTAAAGCTTCTATATATGTCCTCATCATTTACTTTCATTTTCAAATTACCTTCATTATGGAAGGCTAAAAACACAGGAATTTTATATGTTTTACTCATGCTAGTTGTTTCAACCATATTTATAAATTTTTCAGCTTTAGTATCTAGAAGAGCTTTTTCTTCCTTTCTTAGCTCTTCTATAGAATCTAAAAATCTTAAATAATTATTGAATATATTCTGTTTCGATTTTCTCTTCATGTTTTCGTAAATACCCTCATCCATGTAAGTAAACATCTCAAGCCTTGAAGGCCTTTTTTCTAGGTCTTCTTTTACTCTAAAGTAATCTTCTATTATTAAATCTTGTATTTTCTTATTTGCTTCTTCCATTTTTTTAAATACATCTATTAACTGCCATTGGAAATCTACTACACAGTCCTCTGGATAGTCTTCTTCTAGTGGAAGAGTGTTTCCCTTTAATCTATTCTTTATATTTTCCCTATCTCCAGTTAAGAAAAAAGGAACTAAGTTGGCTTTTTTATAATTTCCTATAAAATCTAGTACATTGAGATATTTTTTCTCTCCATATTTTCTAAGACCTCTTCCTAGCTGCTGAAGGAATACTGTTGGAGATTCAGTAGGCCTTAGGAACATAACCATATCAATAGAAGGTATGTCTAATCCCTCATTAAACATGTCAACAGAGAATACTACTTTTATTTCTCCTTTAGTTAGTTTACTTATGGCCTGATTTCTTTCAGTATTACCTTCCTCTTCTCCACTGTAAACTGCACAAGAAAGTATCCCCTGATCATTAAAATAATCTGCCATAAATTGAGCGTGCTTTTTAGAACTACAAAAGCCTAAAGCTCTTCTGCTACTATATTTTTTATAATTGTTCACTATAAGCTCTGCTCTCTTGTTTATACTTAGAGCTTCTTCCATCTCTTTTTCGTTGTATTTTCCATTTTTATATTCCACATTTTCATAATCAATGCTCTCATCATATATTCCATAATATCTGAAAGGTACAAGCCATCCCTTATTTATTGCATTTTTAAGTCCTACCTGGTAAACCACATTATAATCGCATAGTGCATATACATCTTTATTATCTAGCCTATCTGGTGTAGCTGTAAGACCTAACATAAATTTAGGTTTAAAATAGTCTATTATGTTTTTATAGTTTCCTGCTGCCGCATGATGAAACTCATCAATTATTATGTAATCAAAATAATCTCTCTTAAAATATTCTTCACATAAATATTCCTTTTTCCCTAAGGTTTGTACTGTTGCAAACAATATGTCGCATTCATTTTCTCTTGTGCTATTCATAAAAAAACCTGTTTTAACATCTGTTATTATATTTTTAAAGCTTCTCTCTGCTTGATTTAATGTCTCAGCTCTGTGAGCTACAAATAATACTCTGTTAAAATCTATGGAATCAAAGGCTGCAAGATAAGTCTTACCTATGCCTGTAGCTGCTACAACTAAAGCTTTATCCATACCCTCTTCTCTTGATTTTTTAAGCTCATAGAGTGCTTCAATTTGTGCCCCTTTAGGCTGTGGATATGCTATAACTTTGTTTTCTTCTGCTTTCTCTTCTTCTCTTTTTTCTATATCTTTATAAAGCCTAGGCCTTACCCATTGCTTAGAGTAATTCTGAAGCTCATTGTCATCTATTATTATAGATTCATTAAAAAATAGCTTTTCAAAAGTTTCTTTATAATATTTAAAATCTTCTTCCTGGCCTTCCTTGGCTAATTTATAATTCCACTCTATACCACTAGTTAAGGCAGATTTTGATATATTAGAAGAACCTATAAATATGTCCCCTCCATCTTCATATTCAAATATGTATGCCTTTGGGTGGAAGCTTCTCTTTTTATCTTTATAAAACCTAAGGTCTACTTTATCTCCTAAGATTGCTTTTAAAAGATATAAAGCTGATGGCTGAGTTATGTTAAGATAATTCCCTGTTAAAATTCTCATAGGGATATTTTTATTAACAACTTCCTTTAAATCTTCCTCTAAAAGTCTAACCCCCGACTCCATGAGAAAAGCTACTATTATATCAATACTTTTTGCTCTTTTAATAGAATTTTTTAATCTTATGTATAAATGATCATTACCACCTGTAATACAGTTTTTAGAAAGTGTTTCTATTTCTTTACTTGATATATTCTCTATTATATTTATTTCCTGTATACTCTTATATATTTGTCCCACTATTTCACCTTCTTAAAATTAATTCAACTTGTTTTATCAATTTACAATAAAAATCTTTTCTTAATGATAATTCTCATACTCATCATTTTTGACAGGATTGTTGTTACAGAGTAAAATCTATATATATATTGAATCTGGAGGTTAATCTTATGAAGATATACAATAAACTTGTCCGAGATAAAATTCCGCAAATCATTGAAAATTCAAACAAAGCCTTTGATATTCATATAGCTTCTAAGGAAGAAGCCTTAGAACTTTTGCATATAAAGCTAGATGAAGACGTGACAGAGTTCCATGAGGATAAAAACTTAGAAGAACTTGCGGATATAATGGAGGTACTTTTCGCTCTAGCTAAAAATTTAGGCTATAGTGAAGGTGAACTTCTAACCAAACGTCTACAGAAGCGTGAAATCCGTGGTGGTTTTGATAAAAATATAGTTCTAGAAAAAGTTTATGAATAGTATGATGGATATTACCTACCCATCATACTCCACCAATTCCCTCTTAAACTTTCTGATTCCTCCTTTAGGATTCTCCACATCTCCCTTATACCTTGGAATCAAGTGTATGTGAAGATGCATTATAGTCTGTCCGCCATACTCTCCTATATTTATTCCTACATTGTACCCATCAGGGCTATATCTCTCATCTATAATCCTTTTCACTTCATGAAGGAGCTTATACATTTCCTTTACTTCTTCCTCTGCTGCTTCAAAAAAGCTCTGAAAATGTCTCTTAGGAATTATAAGAGCATGCCCTTTATTTACTGGGAAATTATCATATATGGCAAAAGCAAAAGCATTTTCTGCTATGTATTTTTCTTTAGGATAATTGCAAAATAAACAACTCATAAAATCCTCCAAAATTGTAAATGCCTTTTAAACAAAATAATTATCATTTTTTACACTTTATGTGTACATTTTACCATAAAAAACTGGACATATATCACCTACTTTAAAAAATTCTACATAAATTCCAAAATTTATTTATATTGTTGTATAAAAGAAAAAAGTTGCTGTAGAATTTTATCTTTCTACAGCAACTTTACAATTTTTCTCTCTCTAAAAAAGCTCCATCTTTCAGGCCTTTCTATTTTAGAATTCAGAGACTTAATTTTAACCCGAAGTTTTTTCTTACTTGTGCCTTTCAAGTTCTTCCATATAATCAACCAAATCTCCTATATTAGTATAAGGATTGCTTTCAACTAAGTCTTTTACTATAGCTTTATGTTTATCTTTTTCTACATTAGGTAACTTTCTACCTAAACTTTCATGATGTTTTCTCAATCTTTTCCCAAAATCTATTGCTTTGTCTGTTAATTTCTTTAATTCCTCATAGATATCTTTATTCTTTTCGTAGTCTGAAATATATTTATTTAATTTTTGTATTACAGCATCATAATTTTTTAAATTAGCTGTAGTATATTCAAAATGGAGCAGAAACCATAATTCAAAACATGGATTAGAAACTCCTAGACTTATTTTATTTCTATCTGCTATTGGCCTAGCTTTTTCTATTTCATCAATTTTACTTTGAATAGCATTGTTGTTTTTATAGTTTATATCAACATCAAAAACACACCAAACTCTATCTCCATCTTCTTCATTAATGTCATACTTATTTTCTTTATAATAAATAGCTCTTTCAACTAAACTCTTGCAATCTGTGGCCTTGCCTTTGTCTTTTCCTCTAGATTTTTTATCTGCTACCTTTACATCTACTCTAGTATATTTAGAATCAAACCCTTCAAAGTAATTAACCTCTGTTTCTTTTCCTTCACATATAATTACAATAGTCGGATTAACTCTACGCGTTCCTTTTTTTCTAGATTTTTCGGCACTCTTTTTTAGCTTCATTTTAGAACTCCTTTAAGGTAAGGAATTGCACCGTATTTTCCTTGAAGATATCCTTTTTCTATCTTTTCACTCTTCCTTACTCCCCCAAAATCATACAATGAGTATAAATCAGTACTCTTATCTTCTTTCTTTTCAACAAACCATATTTGATCCCTTCTTAGAACATCTATATCTAAAAGATTGGTATCATGAGTTGAAAAGATGAGTTGTGCATTATTTTTATTTATCTCAGGGTCTAAAAATAATTCTACAAGTCTCATTACTAGTAATGTATGAAGTCTTATATCTAGCTCATCAATTACTAAGGTATATCCATTCATTAACACACTGATTATAGGACCCAAAATTCCAAAGTATTTTTTAGTCCCCTCTGATTCCTGTCCTAAATTAAAATAGATATCTATTGCATTTCCTTTTTCATCTACACCTCTGTGCAAAGTCTTAATATCTAAAACTCCAGTCTTTTCTTCATCAAGAGTTTTAATAATATCTGCTTTTGCTTCATCTGAAAGCATTTTAAATATTTCCGAAGATAAGATATCCGATTTCTTTTTCACTTGAACGTCTATGTCCTCTATATCCATATCAGCATATCTCATATATTTTTTTACGTAATCATTTATTTCATCACTTTCTACCATAGCTCCACCTGTATATGCCTCTAAATCTTCATGGTCTATGAATACATCAAAATACTCACTAAGCCACTTAAATGGAGCTTTAGCCTTTTCATACTCCCAGAGACTTTCCGTTGCTAGAAATAATTTATTTTTCGAATGAAATTTTTCTTTTAATTCAGTCTGACGTTCTATATCACTAGTAAACTTGTATTCATCATCTTTTCTTTCAAAAATAGTGCTTTGCCTTCAATTAGGATAATAATATAAATATTCTTCTGTAACTTCTGTTTCT
>JAYFRK010000174.1:0-8850 GCA_034925975.1 Clostridium sp. | reverse complement strand
TGTTAACTATGATAAATATTAAGACTGTATCAGAACACTAGAGAGTTTTTTTCACAAGCACATTATATATATAGAAGACAGTTAAAATTTTAATAAATAATAAGTGCATATAAAAAATTTGAAATAATAAATTAGAGTTTTAGGAGGAAAAAAATATGAATATTAGTTCAGAAGCATTTGTAGCTGGAATGTGTGCAATAGGAGCTGGAATTGCAGCTTTAGGATGTATAGGAGGTGGCATTGGGACTGGTAATGCTACTGCAAAAGCTGTTGAAGGTGTTTCAAGACAACCAGATGCTAGTGGTAAGATAATAAGTACATTGATAATAGGTAGTGCACTTTCAGAAGCAACAGCTATTTATGCATTTCTTATAGGAATACTGATGGTATTTAAAATAGCGCTATAATAATCATATAAAGCGAGCCTGAAGGGGGGCTTTTGAAGATAATGTCAATTAGTTTATCAGTATTTATAGCTACAATAATCAACTTTTTAATACTTTTAGCTGTACTTAAGTTCTTTCTATTTAAACCAGTTAATAATGTAATTGACCTTAGAAGAAATGAAATAGAAAGCTCTATAAAAAAGGCTGAAACAGATAGAAAAGAAGCAGAAGAATTAAAATCTGAATCTCAAAGCTTAGTGAAACAATCTAAGAGACAAGGTAAGGATATAGTAGAAACCTATAAACTTAGAGCAGAAAAGATATCTACTGAAATAGTAAATGAAGCACACTTAGAGGCAGATAAAATTTTAGAAAGAGCTAAAAGAGAAATTGAAAGAGAAAGAGAAAAGGCAGCATATGAAATTAAGACCCAAGCTATAAATTTAGCTATAGAACTTTCTAAGAAAGCTTTAGAAGAATCTATAGATGAAGCTAAGCATAGAGAAATAATTGAGGATTTTATTGCTAAGGTAGGTAGTTAATTATGTATGAATATCTAGATAGAAGATATGCTCTAGCTATATATCAAGTTGCAGAGAAAAATGGAAAAGTAGAAGAGTATATGCAGGAGTTAAGAGAAATAGTTGATTTAATTAAAACTAATGAAGAACTCTCAAGAGTAGTAAAACATCCTCAAATAACTACCTCTAAAAAGAAAAAAATATTTGAAGAGGTATTTAAAGGAAAGATTGATGATGACTTATTATCCTTTCTACTTTTACTTATTCAAAAAGATAGAATTTTGTATTTAGAAGAAAAGCTTAAGGAAATGGAAAAAATCCATCTAGAAAAGCAAAATATTAAAGAAGCTACTATTAAAACTGTAATCCCGCTTAATGAAGAGGAAAGAAGTGCACTAATAAAAAAATTAGAGAATAAATATAAGAAAAATATATTACTTAAGGAAGAAATAGACAAAAATCTAATTGGTGGGATATATATAAGAGTAGGCGATGATGTAATAGATGGAACAATAAAAGCTAAATTTGATGAAATTAAGAAGAGAGTAATGAAGAATTAGACTATTGGAAAAGAGGTGACCCCATGAACGTAAAACCAGAAGAGATTACTTCGATAATAAGGAAGGAAATCGAAAAATACGAGCATAAAATTCAAACAGTGGACTCAGGTACAATTATACAAATTGGAGATGGAATAGCCAGAGTATATGGTTTGGACGATTGTATGGAGGGTGAGCTTTTAGAATTCCCAAATGATGTATATGGTATGGCTTTAAACCTAGAGCAAGATAATGTTGGATGTGTTTTACTAGGTCATGAAGAAGGAATTAAAGAAGGAGACATAGTAAAGAGAACAGGCAAAGTCGTTGAAGTTCCAGTAGGAGAAGCTTTAATAGGAAGGGTTGTTAACTCATTAGGTCAACCACTAGACGGTAAAGGTCCAATTAGAACCGAAGAAACACGTGCTATAGAGGTTGAAGCTCCAGGAGTTATTGAAAGACAATCAGTTAAAGAACCACTACAAACAGGTATAAAAGCAATTGATTCAATGATACCAATAGGAAAGGGACAAAGAGAGCTTATAATTGGAGATAGACAAATAGGAAAGACCGCTATTGGAATAGATACAATATTAAATCAAAAAGATAATAATGTTAAATGTATCTACGTAGCTATAGGACAAAAACAATCTACTGTAGCACACATAGTAAATACATTAACTCAGATGGGAGCAATGGATTATACAATAGTAGTATCATCTACTGCATCTGATTCAGCTCCACTTCAATTCTTAGCACCTTATGCTGGATGTAGCATGGGAGAATACTTTATGCATAAGGGTGAAGATGTTTTAATAGTATATGATGATTTGTCAAAACACGCTGTAGCCTATAGAACTATGTCACTATTACTTAGGAGACCACCAGGAAGAGAAGCTTATCCTGGAGATGTATTCTATATTCACTCAAGATTGCTTGAGAGAGCTGCGAGACTTTCTGATAGTTTAGGTGGAGGTTCACTTACTGCACTACCAATAATTGAAACCCTTGCAGGAGATGTTACAGCATATATACCAACTAATGTAATATCTATTACCGATGGACAAATATTTTTGGAAACAGAACTTTTCTATTCTGGACAGAAACCAGCGGTTAATGCAGGTATTTCAGTGTCGCGTGTTGGTGGTAATGCTCAAATTAAGGCTATGAAGCAAGTTTCTGGAACGTTGAGATTAGAACTTGCTCAATATAGAGAGTTAGCTGCTTTTTCTCAATTTGGATCGGATTTAGATAAAGAAGCTAAAGCAAGATTAGAAAAGGGTAAAAGATTAGTTGAAGTTTTAAATCAAGAACAATATAATCCAATGCCAGTAGAAAAACAAATTATGATTTTATATGCTGCTGTTAATAATTATTTATCAGATATAAAAGTTTCTAGTATTAGAAGTTTTGAAAAAGGATTGTTGGAGTATATTGATACACATCATAGAAGCTTAAATGATGAAATATTAGAAAAACAAGAACTAACAGATTCTATAAAAGATGAGCTTAATACTGCTATTGAAGAATTTAAAAAAGTCTTTTTAGCATAAGGTTAGTTTAGACCTTAGGAGGTGAAATATGGCTGGAGCAGGATTGATTGCTATAAAGCGTAGAATTAGGTCCATAAACAATACGAAAAAAATAACAAAAGCTATAGGGCTTGTTGCCACCTCTAAACTTAGAAAATCAAGGGAAGTATTAGTTTTAAATAATGCATATTACGATGAACTAAAAAAAGTAATGCAGCAAATATTACAAGAAAATGAATTCGATAATAATATGTATATTGAAGGGAATCAAAGTAATAAAAGGTTGTATATATCGCTTACTTCAGATTCTGGACTTTGCGGAGGCTTTAATGGAAATGTGGTAAGTAAGATATTAGACAGCATATCACAGGATAAAGAAAATTCTAAGCTTATTATAGTAGGTCAGAAAGGAAGAGCATATTTTAAAAGATTCAATATTGAAGCAATTGCTGAGTATGTAGAAATTCCAGATATACCTACCATAAAAGAAGTAAATATTATACTTGATAAAGCTTTAGAATTGTTTTTAAAAGAAGAAGTTGGAGAAGTAAATGTAGTATATACAAAGTTTGTTTCTGCGGTAAAACAAGAGGTCAAAGTAAAAAGAATTCTTCCTTTTGATACTGAGGATTTGAAAGAAGAGAATACTATTGTTGCCCTTTCTGAATTTGAGCCAAGTAGAGAGAAAATGTTAATCAGTATTGCTCGTTCATATTTAAATCAAACTTTACTAAATTTAATGTTAAATGCTAAAACTAGTGAACAGCAAGCGAGAATGACCTCTATGGATGGCGCTACAAAAAATGCGGATGATTTATTGGATAAATTAAATTTGAAATATAATAGAATAAGACAAAGTGCAATAACTCAAGAAATTTCCGAAATAGTAGGAGGAGCAGAAGCGCAAAGATAGAGGAGGTGCATTATGCCAGGAAGTATAGGAAGCGTAGTACAGGTAATAGGGCCTGTAATAGATCTAAAATTTGATTCAGATTATTTGCCTAATATTTATAATGCTATAGAAATAGACATGGGAGACAATAAAATACTTGTAACTGAAGTTGAACAACATATAGGAGACGATATAGTGAGAACTATAGCTATGGAGTCTACCGAAGGGCTAAAAAGAGGAATGAAAGCAACTAATACAGGAAAACCAATATCAGTACCTGTAGGAAATGAAACTTTAGGAAGATTATTTAATGTCTTAGGGAAAACTATAGATAACGAAGATGGATTTGAAGCTAAACAATCTTACCCAATACACAGATCAGCTCCAAGTTTTGAGGATCAATCTGTTGAACCGGAAATGTTTGAAACAGGAATTAAAGTTATAGACTTAATAGCTCCATATCAAAAAGGTGGGAAAATAGGATTATTTGGAGGAGCCGGAGTTGGAAAGACTGTACTTATACAAGAGCTCATAAATAATATAGCTAAAGAACATGGAGGACTATCTGTATTTACAGGTGTTGGGGAAAGAACAAGAGAGGGTAATGACCTTTACTATGAAATGAAAGAATCAGGAGTTATAAATTAGACCTCTTTGGTATTTGGACAAATGAATGAACCGCCAGGAGCTAGAATGAGAGTAGCATTAACAGGGCTTACTATGGCTGAATATTTTAGAGACCAAGGTCAAGATGTGCTTTTATTTATAGATAATATATTCAGATTTACTCAAGCTGGCTCAGAAGTTTCAGCTTTACTTGGAAGAATACCTAGTGCAGTTGGTTACCAACCAACACTTGCAACTGAAATGGGAGCACTTCAAGAGAGAATAACTTCTACAAAGCATGGATCTATTACATCAGTTCAAGCAGTATATGTGCCAGCGGATGACTTAACAGACCCTGCTCCAGCTACAACATTTTCTCACCTTGATGCTACAACAGTTTTATCAAGGGGAATATCTGAACTTGGTATATATCCTGCAGTGGACCCACTTGAGTCTACTTCAAGAATATTAGATCCTAGAATTGTTGGAGAAGAACATTACGAAACAGCCATAAAAGTTAAGCATATACTTGAAAGATATAAGGAATTGCAAGATATAATAGCTATACTTGGTATTGATGAACTTTCAGAAGAGGATAAATTAGTAGTATTAAGAGCTAGAAAAGTTCAAAGATTCTTATCTCAACCATTTACAGTAGCAGAACAATTTACAGGTATGCAAGGTAAATTTGTTCCAGTTAAGGAAACAGTAAGAAGCTTTAGAGAAATAATCGAAGGTAAATATGATAATATTCCAGAGTCAGCTTTTCTATTTGTAGGATCAATTGAAGAAGCTGTAGAAAAAGCGAAAGCTATGGCTAATGCCTAGGAGAATAAAAAATGTCAAATTTAATTAAGTTTAAAGTTATTACTCCAAATAAAAGCTTTTATGAAGGAGATATAAAAGAGCTTATTACGGAAACTGTAGAAGGTGAGAGAGCTATTTTACCATTACATTCCCCTTTAATATCTATGTTAAGACCTGCTATAACAACTATTGTAGAAGGTAATGGAGAAGAAAAAAAGTTCTTTTCCTCTTCGGGAATTTTAAAGGTAAATAAAGGGGAAGTAACAATGCTTTGTGACGCTGCAGATTGGCCTGAAGATATAGATAGGGCTAGAGCAGGAGAAGCTAAAGAAAGAGCTGAAGATAGATTAAATAAAAAAGAAGGCATAGATGAAAAAAGAGCAAAGCTTGCACTATCAAGAGCTGTTAAGAGAATAGAATCCTTAAATATAAATAATAGATAAAAAATAAAAATGGCGTGAATAATAAATTATTATTCACGCCATTTTTATTTTGGAACACTTCTTTAAGGAAATTTATATATTAATAATATATTTAAAGTATATAGCATGGATTCTTTGTCCATAATCTAAAGAGAAAGGCGGGATCATATGAAAAATAATAGTAAAGCTATAATATTTTTATTAATGACAATAGCTGTTTTGTTAAATTATAAAATATCTTATGCGTATAAAAATATAGATTTATTTCAAGAGGTACTCAGTGAAACAAAAGGTCAAGTAGTAGAATATGGATTAAAAACCCGTTTTAAATCTAAGATAAATGGACAAGAATTAGTAAATTATTTTGTTAATGAAATCAATGCTAATATAAGCACTAAAGTAAAATCTTACAGAGGAAAAAATAGTTATATTATTAACTTTAAAGATATAAATAGCGAAGGATTCATAGAGGTTATAGATGATGAAGTAATTGTTCAGATTATTAAAAAAGATGAAACAAATAATCTAGAAAGTTTAAGAGAAAATATAGAAAGAATTATTAGCCCTATATCAGAAAATAAAAACACATATTATAAATATTTAAAAGCACAATTGCCTAATAGTGATTTATTAAGTTTAAACAAGGAGATATTAGAATTATTAAAAAGCAAAGGAGCAGATAATATACATTCTGTAGAGATAAGCAATGGATATAGTAATTCCTTATATACAAAAATCTATAAACCTAAGAATAACAATGGTGAATTAATGGATTTAAACTTTGCGTTATGTAATTATTCTTCAGGAAATTATATCATTATAGGAACTCCTGAAATATTTATAACTTATTAGCTAAGGAACAATAGAATGGAGAGGATATCAATGAAAAAATTATTGGTAAAGGGTGGAAAAAAATTAAGCGGTGAAGTTAACATTAGTTCGGCAAAAAATGCTGTCCTTCCTATAATAGCTGCTAGTATACTAAGTTCAGATAAATGCATAATAGATAATGCACCAATGCTTAAAGATGTTTTTGTAATAAGTGACGTTTTGAGAACGATAAATGCAGATATAAACATAGATGAAAAAAGGAGTTTATTATCAATAGATACCTCAAATTTAACATGTGCTGAACCGGAGAGTGACCTTGTAAGAAAGATGAGAGCGTCATTTTTAATAATGGGACCAATGCTTGCTAGATTTAATAAATTTAAAATATCATTCCCAGGTGGATGTAATATAGGAACTAGGCCTATAGATCTGCATCTAAAGGGTCTTACTGCATTGGGAGCACAGGTTGATTTTGGACATGGTTATGTGGAAGCATATACTAATAAGTTAATTGGAAATAAGATATATTTAGATTTTCCTTCAGTAGGTGCTACAGAAAATATAATGATGGCAGCAGTTCTAGCTGAAGGAGAAACAATAATAGAAAATGCAGCTGGTGAACCAGAGGTACAAGATTTGGCTAATTTTTTAAATAGTATGGGAGCGCAAATAACTGGAGCTGGAACTGATACAATAAATATTATTGGAGTTAAAAGTTTAAAGGGAGTTAAATATAGGCCAATACCAGATAGAATTGAAGCAGGAACTTTTATGGCTGCAGCAGCAATAAGTAAAAGTAAAATAAAGATTAATGGTATAGACGAAGAACATTTAAAACCAGTTGTAGCTAAATTAAGAGAAGTGGGAGTCTGTATGGAAAAGCAGGGAAATAGCATAATTGTAGATGGTAATAATACATTTAGCCCTGTAGATATAAAAACTATGCCTTATCCAGGGTTTCCAACAGATATGCAGGCGCAAATGATGAGTTTATTATGTACTGTAGAAGGTACTAGTTTAATAACAGAAACAATTTTTGAGAATAGATTTATGCATGCAAATGAATTAAAAAGAATGGGTGGAAACATAAAAATAGATGGAAGATGTGCAGTAATTGAGGGGGTGAAAAATCTAACTGGCAGTGATGTTAAAGCTACTGATTTAAGGGCAGGTGCAGCACTTATAATTGCTGGATTAGTTGCTGAAGGATATACAACAATTGGTGATGTATATCATATAGATAGAGGGTATGTAAATATAGAAGAAAAATTTAAAAAATTAGGTGCGGATATACAAAGAATTGAGGATGCGGATTAATTTAAGGCATGTATAAGTATTTGAATTATTAGCAAGAATAAACATTTGGCATGCGTCAGTACAAGTGTACTGACGTTTTTGTATTTAATTAAATAACTTTTTTCTAGTATATTTATATAAAACCAATGGATTCTATTATTGCTAGGTAATATTTTATAAAATGTTTTAATAGAAATATATGGATACATATTAAATCTACAAAATATAAGGAGAAAAACCATATGAAAAAGATTATAATAGCTATACTTTCACTTATACTTTTCATAATGATTCTTTCAATTTTAGTTATCGGATTAGGAGATAGAAAGAAGTCAATAGATGAAAATAAAAGTGATATCTTAAAATATGATAATTATAATATAAATAAAATTAAACCAAGCTATAGTGAGGACGAACTTAAAATAGATGTATACATATCCGAGAAGAGCAAGATAGATAGAATGAATATAGAAGATTATGTATTAGGAGTATTAGCAGCAGAGATGCCAGCAGAATTTCAAATAGAGGCTTTAAAAGCTCAAGCTGTAGCTGCAAGAACATATGGTCTTGCTCATAAGGAAAACTTTGGAGGGGCAAAAAGTCCGAAAGCATTAGGAGCAGATGTAAATAATACAGTAGAATTTCAAGTGTTTATGTATAAAGAAGACAGAATGAAACTTTGGCCTGAAAAGAATAGGGACAAGTATTGGGAGAAGTTAACTAAGGCTGTGAAGGAAACTAAAGGAGAAGTATTAACATACAATAATGAGTTAGTAATGGCACCATACTACTTTTCTACAAGTGGAGGAAAAACTGAGGATGCAGTAGATGTATTTAATAGAGAACAGCCATATCTAAAAAGTGTTGAAAGCCCAGGAGAAGAGAAATCACCTAAGTATATAACAGAATTTAAGTTTAGCTATAGTGAATTTATAAATTTATTAAATAAATGGAATCCAAAGATTAAATTAAAAAGCAGTAATTTAAAAAGCCAAATATCCATACTTGAAAGGACTTC
>JAYFRK010000509.1:0-16880 GCA_034925975.1 Clostridium sp. | reverse complement strand
TAAGCAAGTAGAAGACATGATAAAGGTAATTGCTCCAATAGCTAAAAAGGTTATATGTGTAACCCCACATAGTGAAAGAGCTGAACTTGCTGAAAAATTGAAAAAAATAGTGGAGAAATACAATAGTAATTGTGAGGCTATTGAAGATTACAAAAGTGCTTATGAAGTAGGAATTGGTTATTGTAATAAAGAGGATTTACTTTTAATTTCTGGTTCTTTGTATATGGTAGGAGATATGAGAAAAGCTATTAATAACAAAGGGTAATATTTGAGTATATCTAGTTACAAAAGAAGGAGAAGAACATGAAAGATAATAATTATTTGCCAATAAGCAGGCAGGATATGATAGATAGAGGTTGGGAGCAGCTGGACTTTGTTATGGTTACAGGGGATGCATATGTGGACCATCATAGTTTTGGAACAGCAATTATATCAAGGGTTCTAGAGAATGCAGGGTATAAAGTTGGAATAATAGCCCAGCCTAATTGGAAAGATACAGAAGATTTTAAGAAACTGGGAGTGCCTAGGCTAGGTTTTCTAGTAAATGCAGGTAATATGGATTCAATGGTTAACCACTATACAGTAAGTAAAAAGTTGAGGGAGAAAGACTTTTATTCACCTGGTGGAAAAATGGGATTAAGACCAGATAGAGCAACAATTGTCTATTGTAATAAAATAAGAGAAGCGTATAAAAATATTCCTATTATAATTGGGGGAATTGAAGCAAGTTTAAGGAGATTTGCCCACTATGATTATTGGAGTGATAAAGTAAGAAAGTCCATTTTAATCGATAGTGGGGCAGACTTATTAGTTTATGGAATGAGCGAAAGACAGATTGTAGAGGTTGCAGATAACCTGAATGATGGATTAGATATAAAATACATAAGACATATACCAGGAACATGTTATGTTGTGGATAATATAGAAGACGTATATGATTATATTGAGATACCATCTTATAAAGATGTGTGCAGCGATAAAGTTAAATATGCACAGGCCTTTAAAACACAATATGAAGAGCAGGATCCTATTAGAGGTAATACAATAGTACAAAAGCATGCAAATAAATATCTTGTACAAAATAGGCCGGAAATGCCTCTTACAAGAGAGGAATTAGATAGAGTCTACTCATTACCCTATGCAAAGGACTATCATCCTAGTTACAGGAATTTAGGAGGCATACCAGCCATAGAAGAAGTTAAGTTTAGCATAGTCAGCTCAAGAGGTTGTTTTGGAAGTTGTTCCTTTTGTGCGATAACATTTCATCAAGGAAGGATTGTACAGAGTAGAAGTGAAACTTCAATATTAGAAGAAGCAAAGGATATTACAAAATTTGAGGACTTTAAAGGGTATATTCATGACGTTGGAGGCCCTACAGCTAATTTTAGACATCCTGCTTGTGATAAGCAGCTTAAATTTGGAGCATGCAAGAATAAACAGTGTTTACATCCTGGACCATGTAAAAACTTGAATGTAGATCATAAGGAATATTTAAATTTACTTAGAAAGCTGAGAGAATTGCCAGATGTTAAGAAAGTTTTTGTTCGTTCTGGACTAAGATATGACTATATTATGACAGATAAAGATGAAACATTTTTTAAAGAACTTATTAAACATCATGTCAGTGGACAGCTTAAAGTAGCACCAGAACATGTTTCGCATAAAGTTTTAAAATTTATGGGTAAACCAGCAGGAAAAACCTATGATAAATTTAGGGAAAAGTTTTATAAAATAACTGAAAGAATAGGGAAGAAACAATATATTATACCTTATTTAATGTCAAGTCACCCAGGAAGTACATTAGAAACAGCAATAGAATTAGCAGAATATCTAAGAGATACTCACTATCAGCCAGAGCAGGTTCAAGACTTTTACCCAACCCCTGGAACCTTATCAACTACTATGTTTTATACTGGATTAGATCCTATAACAATGAAGGAAGTGTATATACCAAAAACAAAGACTGAAAAAGCTATGCAAAGAGCTTTGCTACAATATAGAGACCCTAAAAAGTATGACTTAGTCTATGCAGCTTTAGTAGAAGCTGGAAGAGAAGATCTTATTGGATTTGGACCGAAATGTTTAATAAAACCAAGAGAAAAAAGAAATAAGATAGAATATAGCAGCAGAAGAGCAAAGTCAGCAAATACTTTTAAAGATAATTCAAAAAAGTCAAATGGAAGAAATAAAACTGCAGCTAAGCAAAGTAATGGTAAAGATAAGACTTCAAGTAAAAAAGCTAGAGAGAAAGATAAGCTTGTAAATAAGCAGATTAAGATAAAAAGTGGAAATAGAAAAAATAACAAAAACAAATCAAAAAGAAAATAGTCAGTATTTTTATGCAAGAAAGGCAGCCTTAGTTTTATGAAATAAAGGCTGCCCTTTGCATATGCATATTTAAAGATTTTAAATATTTCTACTATCAAGACGTTTTGCTATAAACCGTTGTATTGTTGTTTTTACAATAGCCATTATAGGTACGCTTAAGAACATTCCCAGTACTCCAAAGGTGCCTCCACCTAAAGTGATAGAAAGAATTATCCAAAATGGACTTAGTCCAACTTTATCACCTAGTATTTTTGGACCTAAAATCCATCCGTCAAATTGTTGAAGGAGGAATATAAATATAAGCACCCAAAATGCTTTTATAGGACTGTAAAATAGAGTTATTATAACACCGGGAATCATTCCTATAAAAGGCCCAAAATAAGGAATCATATTTGTAACACCAACTATTAACCCAATTAAAAAAGCATATGGAATTCTCAATATATTTAATCCTATAATACAAAGTATTCCTATAATTAAGGAATCTATAGCCTTACCTATTATGTATTGAGAAAAAATTACGTTTACTTCATTACTAAAAGTAAGAAATGAAGTAGCAGAAGTCTTATCTAAAATAGCATAAAGAAATTTTTTAGTATCTCTTATAAAAACTTCTTTATCTTTTAAGATGTATACTGAAATTATAAAACCAAAAATCATCTTAAGAAATGATGAAGTAAAAGCTATGGCTTTAGTCAATGCAATATTTAATGTAGAGTTTAATGATGCTGTTAATTTGTCAGCAATATTATTTAAAGTTTTATGAGCATAATTTACAACGTCTGCATTGTTGGCAAAGTTTAGGTTTTGAATATTATTATCAAACCAAGTCTGAGTCTCTTTCATATAAGTTGGCATATTATTAACTAGATCACCTACATTTTTAGCTATAGTAGGATAGACTATGGTTACTGTAAGAGTTATAAACCCTATTACAATTAGATATACTACTAATACACTAACAGGTCTTTTTAAATTGAATTTTCTTTCGAAAAAATTTCATTAATGGATTTAATAGATAAGCTATACCAAAAGCCCAAAAGAAAGGGCTCAAAATAGACATTATAATCCAAAAACCTTGGGCTAGAACTTCAATATTATTGATAGCTTTAAAGAGCAAAAATGCTATTATTAAAATAGGTATTAAATTTAAATGTGGAATTTTTTTGTTTTTAATCAAGTATTACATCCCCTCTGTACAAGTATAATTAGGTTGATTATATCATCAAATATGATATGATTCTAGTATTTTATGTTAGATATTTGGATTTATAGGATTAAACAACCATATTATTCATATTAAACAATAAAATAAAGCGGTATATTAGATTAATATACCGCTGAACCTATATTATAATGTTAGCAGCAGCAAAAGAATGGTGCAGCAAATCCAAAGCCGCCAAAACCAAGACCAAAACCGCAGCAACAGAATAATATAATTATTAATATTATTAAAAATAAAGTATCATCATCTCTATGGCATGGGCGTAGGCAAGAGTTACTCATTATTTAAACCTCCCTTCGTTAAGAGAGTAATTAAGTTAAAAGGACTCTCGGCTTGTCCTTTTAATATATTATATGAAAAAGTTCTAATAAGTGATTAAAAAATAACAAATTTTTATAATAAAATAATCGGAGGACAAAGTGATGAATAAATTACCAAGAGAATTTTATACTAGAAATGTATTAGAAGTTGCAAAGGACTTATTAGGAAAATATCTTGTTTATGAGGATAATGATTCTAAATTAATTGGTAAGATAGTGGAAGTAGAAGCATATATGGGTCCAGAAGATAAAGCAGCACATTCTTATGGAGGAAAAGTAACAGAGAGAACTAAGGTCATGTATAAGGAAGGTGGATATGTTTATATATTTATAATATACGGGATGTACTATTGTATGAATGTAGTGGCTGCTGGTGAAAATGAGCCTCAAGCAGTTTTAATAAGAGGATTAGAGCCTATAGGGGGTATAGAAACTATGTGCTTAAATAGATATAAAAAAAATTGCAAAGACATGAACAATTATCAAAGAAAAAATCTAACTAATGGTCCTGGAAAACTATGTAAGGCTATGAATATTACAAAAGAATTAAATGGAGAAGACTTATGTGGAGATAAAATATATATATTAGACAACAATGATAGTGACTTTAATATAGTATATTCAAAAAGGATTGGTATTGATTATGCAGAAGAGGCAAGGGATTATCTATGGAGATTTTATATAGAAAATAATAAATTTGTATCAAAATTTTAAACAGAAAATTTAAAATATTTTTTGTTAGTTTAGCTTTTTATAAAGGAATAGTAAATAGAATATAGAATATATAAATAAGATGCAAGATAATATTATTTTATGGTGTTCAATTGTGCAATGTAAGGGGTAATATTTATGAGTAGAGGATACATATATATAGTAATCACAGCTTTTTTATTTAGTACTGCAGAGATATCAGGAAAGCTGATTTCAAATGAAATCAATCCCTATCAATTAACGTTTATACGATTTTTTATTGGTGCACTTATATTGCTGCCTTTTGCAGTTAAGGAAATTAGAAAGAGAAAGATTATGTTTGATAAGAAAGAATTTCTCTATTTTATATTTCAAGGATTTTTATGCGTTGTAGTCAGCATGAGTTTATTTCAGTTGGCGGTTTTATACACTAAGGCGTCTACAGTAGCTATTGTTTTTAGTGTGAACCCTATCTTTACTATACCTTTCGCATATTTTATCTTAAATGAGAAAATAGATAGAAATACTATATTATCTTTATTTATAAGTATTTTAGGGTTAATTTTTATACTAAATCCAGTAAATATGGAGTTAAATAAAGATTTAAAAGGAATAGTATTAGCATTATTATCAGCTGTTGTGTTTTCGTTGTATAGCGTAATAGGAAAAAAGAAAATCGATAAGTATGGTGGAATTGCATTTAATTGTATAACATTTATACTTGGAGACTTAATTTTATTAGTTATATTATTATTCTTAAAAATTCCTATAATTCAAGGTGTAGAAAAGAGTAATGTTATACAGATTTTATATATGGGAATTTTTGTGACAGGATTAGGATACTTATTTTACTTTTTATCCATGGAAAAAGTATCTGCCACCATGACATCTGTAGTATTTTTTATAAAACCAGCCTTAGCCCCGATTTTAGCGTTTATAATATTGGGAGAAAGAATAAAGTTTTCTGCTATGGTTGGTATAGCATGTATATTAATAGGCTCTTATATAATGCTTATTTCAAAGAAGAATAAATTAATAAATAAAGAGGAAGCTTACCATTAGATGTTAAGCTTCCTCTTTATTTGTTATATTTGGTATCAAAAATATAATATAATTTTTGGATTTAATTATTTTTAATATACTCCTCTAGAGCTTTAGCTAATTGATCTGGACAAGATGTTAATTTTCGTCCGCAATTAATTCCTTTAAGTCTTTTAATTGCTTCAGGCACTTCCATACCTTCAATTAATCTAGAAAGTCCTTTTAAATTACCATCGCAGCCACCAATAAATAATACAGTTTTTATTTTATTATCCTCTATATCAAAATTAATTTCTCTAGAGCAAACTCCACTAGTGATATAACTATACATAAATTCCCCTCCCTTATGTAAGTAAAATAATTTAGCTTTTAATATTATAAATTATGATTTAGTATTAGACAAGTACAAAGTTTATTATTAATATTTAAATTTGTATATCTCAATCTCAAATTTCATAAAAAGTACATATTATACTGTTAGAGGGGGTGAGATATATGGATTACTTGTATGTTTGTAATACATCATCAGATAATATATCTGTAGTAGACTTAAGTAGTTTTAAAGAGGAATGTAAAATTTCTTTAGGTGTGTCCAATATGGATAGAGTAGGCCCTCATGGTATTTGCATATATAAAGATAAACTGCTTACCGCAAATAGCTATAGTAATACTATTTCCGTTGTAGATATGGATAAAAGAGAGGAAATAAGTAATTATTTTATTGGTATGCATTGTAATGATGCAGTTATTTATGAAGATAAAGTTTATGTTATTTGCGGAGAATCCAACTATGTAGTTGAGTTTAATTTGATAACAAATAGGATTGATGAAGAAATACCTTGTGGAAATCTACCTCACAGTATACAGATTAATAGACAAAAGAAACTTATGGTTATATCTAATTTTGAAAGCGATAGTTTAACAATAGTTGATTTAGAAGATAAAAAAAATGTGATGCAATTAAGAGTAGGATCTTATCCAACAAAAGCGCTATTTACTGTAGATGGAAATCATATTCTTATATGTGAGAGTAATTTAGACGCTGACATAAGGGGAAATATTAGTATTATGTCTTTGAAAGGCTTTAAACTACTTAATAAGGTTTTAGTGGGTAAATATCCAGTGGATATGTATTCAAATACATCTCATTGCTTTGTATCCAATTTTGGAGATGGAACAGTTAGCATAGTAGATACAAACTACTATAAAGAAGTTAAAAAAATAAACATTGGGGGAATGCCAAGGGGAATAATAAAGATGGGAGACTTTATCTATGTAGGAGATAACTATAATAATCAGCTTATGAGGGTAGATGTAAAAAATGAAAATAAAAAAGTCATATCCATAGGCGGAGAACCTACTGGAATGACATATTTTTAATCATCTATGAGAACTTTAAATAATTTATTATAAAGTTCCGAAGAGTTTGTTTTCCATTTTGCACATAAGTCTTTTGCTTGTTTGTTTGAGGCTACATTTAGCTTTAAGTCCATCAGTATAGAATTATTTTCTATTGCTTTTAGATTAACAATATAATTATCTCCTTCTATTGTATAGTCAGCATAGATAGTAATTTCCTTTTTTATGTTTTCTAATTGATTTTCTAAATATAGATCAATTGCTTTAGTTTTATCTTCTGATATCCTATTTCTAAATAATGATAAAACTTTTAACCCCTTTTTAGAGATAACAATCCTATGTTTACCTTCTTGCTCTATGGAATCTATAAAATTTGCACTTACAAGCTCAGTTAGGTATTGCTGTAGAGTAAAATAATTAATAAAATTATTTTCTAATATAATTTGAGTTATTTTATTGTTTGAAACAGGAAGCTTAATTTTTTCTAGTAAGTAAAGTAAAAGAAGTTTATCTTCAGCTAAGTCTGACGTGCTATTAAACACTGTTCTCACTCCTTTATGACTATTTATTAAAATATTATATCATAAAAAGTGCCGAAATAAATCGGTGCTTTTTATTTTAATTAACTATAATTATTTTTATAGTTATAAAAACTAAGGAATAATAAGATTCTAATTCAGTAATATTTATAAAATTTATTATATATAAATCTTATAAAGTGATTATATAGATGTAGGAGGAAGAATGAAGATATTAATAATTTCTAAAAGATCTAAAAAACAGAACATAACATTATTTGCTTTAATACTTATCCCAATTTTACTTATTACTACGTTTTTAGGAATGAGGACATTTAGTGTATTTTCTAAGGAAAAGGCTAAATTGCCTATTTACTGTGTAGATACTAAGGAAAAAAAAGTTGCAATTTCTTTTGATTCCACATGGGGAGTAAACAATACAATTCAAATATTAGATATTTTGGATAAATACAATGTAAAGGCTACATTTTTTCTACTTGGAATTTGGATAGACAAATATCCAGAAGAAACTAAGGCGATACACAAAAGAGGTCATGAAATAGGAAATCATTCTAACAGTCATCCAGATATGCTTCATATATCTAGTGAAAAAATTGTACAAGAAATAGCCATAGTGGATGCTAAATTAATGAAATTAATTGAAACAGATACAAAACTATTTAGATTTCCTTCAGGAGCTTACAACAGTAATTCAGTGGCTGCGGCAGAAAAAACTAATCATTATTGCATCCAATGGGATGTAGATAGTATAGACTGGAAAGAACAAGGTGCTGATATAGAGTATAACAGAGTTATTAAGAAAGTAAATCCAGGTTCTATAATACTATTTCATAATGGAGCAAAATATACACCTGAAACTTTAGAGAGAGTGATTAAAGAGCTAAAATCTAAGGGATATGAATTTGTCAAAGTATCAGATTTAATTTATAAAGACAATTATTATATTGACAATACTGGAAAACAAAAATTAAAATAGTATAAATTTTAAAATAGCTATTGTAATATAACGCATAAATGTATTATAATGGAAATAAGGCGAAAATATAAAAATGGATTTTTATGGAAAATAATATAAAGCAATGAAAGAATCACAAGTTAATTAATTTTTAAATATTTGTTATATTTTGAAAATTAACTGAATAATTATATTTCAGTAAGATAAATTAAAAAGAAAACTAAGGGAGAGAGGGGTTATGATGGACAATTTAATGTTAAACAACAAAATTTATTTAGAGGGTACTTGTGTATCGGGTCTAGAATTCAGTCATGAAATGTATGGGGAAGGATTTTATTCTTTTAAAGTTTCTGTAAGCAGATTAAGTGATGTAAATGATATCTTACCCATAACTATTTCGGAAAGGCTTCTTACTGAACTAGAAATTAAAGAAGGATTGGAGTTAGTGGTTGAAGGACAACTTAGGTCATATAACAAATTTATTGACGGGTCAAACAGGTTAATACTTACTGTATTTGCAAGAGATATACAACCATGCATAGAAAAAAGTAAAAATCCAAATCAAATCTTCTTAAACGGTTATATATGTAAGGAACCTGTTTATAGGACGACTCCTTTTGGAAGAGAAATATCTGATATATTATTAGCTGTTAACAGACCATATAATAAATCAGATTATATACCTACAATCTCTTGGGGAAGAAATTCAAGGTTTTGTAAAACATTAAAGGTAGGAGATAATATAAAGGTATGGGGAAGACTTCAAAGTAGGCAATATCAGAAAAAAGTTGGAGAAAATGATGTACTTAGTAAAACTGCTTATGAAGTTTCAATTTCAAAATTAGAATATGCAGATGAAGACGAAGTATCTAATAATGAATCTGAAACTTATGAAAATTTAGCGGAATAAAAAATACTTGGCGGTGGCCAAGTATTTTTTATTTTCTTAAATCATCCATTAATTTAGTCTTATCTTTAGTTTTTTCATCTACATATTTAATTATTTTTGCAGGACTTCCAGCAACAACTACGTTTTCTGGAACGTCTTCAACAACAACAGAACCAGCAGCCACAACTGAATTGTTACCAATTTTAACACCTTCTAATATAACTGCATTAGCTCCAATTAATACATTATCTCCAATTTCACAAGGTGATTTACTAGGTGGTTCAAGGACTCCAGCAACTACAGCTCCTGCACCAAGATGAACATTTTTACCAAGTTTTGCTCTTGCACCAAGAACTGCATTCATATCCACCATAGTTCCTTCGCCGATTTCACAGCCTATATTTACAACAGCACCCATCATAATAACAGCATTTTTTCCTATAATAACTTTATCTCTTATTATGGCACCTGGCTCTATTCTAGCATCTATAGCTTTAATATCTAATAGAGGTATTGCTGAGTTTCTTCTATCTTCTTCGATTTTGTATTTGTTTATCTTGTCTTTATTCATATCCATAAATTTAGTTATATCTGAGCTTTCTCCAAATAAAATATAGAAGTTTTTGTTCCCGAAGCAATCAATGTTACCAAAATCGCAATCAGTAAGATTTCCGTCTATATATACTTTTAATGGAGTTGACTTTTTAGCCTCTTTTATGTATCGGGCAATCTCATATGGATCAGTTAAATCGTATTGCATATTATAGCCTCCCTTTCATTATTAAACATAGTTTATATTATAATAAATATTATTCTTAATTAGAAGTTAAAATATGTAAAAATCCTAAGGTATAATATGGTAGTGATAAATTTAATATAGACCAAAAGGAGTAAGTTGGAGTAAAATGAATATTAATTATTTAAGCTGGAAAGGGGATAACCATGAATAATAAAATAGCAAAAAACGTAAATGGAGTTGAAATATCAGGAATAAGAAAGTTTTATAATAAAGTTCAAAAATATCCAGGAACTTTATCCCTGACTTTAGGGCAGCCAGATTTTTTTGTGCCCAATAGAGTAAAACACTCAATGATAAAGGCTATTGAAGAGAATAAAACGGCCTATACTTCAAATTTCGGTATAGATGAACTAAGAGAGGAAATATCAAAATATTTAAGAGAAAGCTTTAATATTAAATACAATAAAGATGAAATATGCTTGACAATAGGAGGAAGTGAAGGGCTTTTTTCTGTATTTGCAGCTCTAATAGAAACTGGAGATAAAGTCTTAATACCAACTCCCGCCTATCCTGCTTATGAAAGTTGTGTAAAAATTTTAGGAGGAGAAGTTGTAAATTATAACCTTAAGGATGATTTCTCTATTGATTACGAAAATTTAGAACGAGTTATTAGAGAAGAACATCCTAAGCTAATTATAGTGTCATACCCAAGCAATCCTACAGGGGCAGTATTATCAAAAGATGATAAAGAAAAACTATATAAAATATTAAAAGACAAGGAAATTATTATTATAAGTGACGAGATATACAGTGCACTAACTTTTGATGAGAAATATTATTCATTGGCTCAATATGAAGATTTAAAGGATAGAACTATTTTAGTAAGCGGATTTTCTAAAATGTTCTCCATGACAGGGCTGAGATTAGGCTATGTATGTGCAGCGGACAACTTAATGAACGGAATTATAAAGGTCCATCAATATAATGTATCCTGTGCACCTTCCATAGTGCAATGGGGAGCGCTGGAAGGCATCAAGTACTGCCTTGATGATGTAGAGAAAATGAAAGTTGAATTTATTAAAAGAAGGGATTTTGTATATAATAGACTTTTAGAGTTAGGGTTTAGTGTGAATATGCCTAATGGAGCTTTTTACATATTCCCTAATATAGAAAATTTTAATATGAGTAGTGAAGAATTCTGTGAAAGAGCCTTAAGTGAAGGTAAGGTTGCTGTAGTGCCAGGAAATGCTTTTGGAAAAGGGGGAGAAGGATATATAAGGATATCCTATTCTTACAGCTTGGATACTTTAGAAGAAGCATTAAATAGGCTAGAATCGTTTTTAAAAAACATATAAAAGCTAAAAGAGTATGGAAAAATTAAAACTAATTTTCCCATACTCTTTTGATTTATTTTAAAACATCTTCCATAGAGTATAAGCCTTTGTCTTTACCAACCATAAACTGACAAGCTTTTAATGCACCTACTGCGAAAACTTCTCTAGATAGTGCATAATGACTAAGCTCTATTATTTCGCCTTGTCCAGCGAATATTATCTCATGATCACCTACAATACTTCCACCTCTTATTGCATGTATTCCAATTTCATTATGCTCTCTTTTTCTTGAGCCTTCTCTTCCGTATACAAAATGAGTATCTTGAGAAATGCTATCTTTTATTGTATTTGCAAGCAAAAGAGCTGTACCGCTAGGTGAATCTACCTTTTGGTTGTGGTGTTTTTCTATTATCTCAATATCATAGTTTTCATATAGCATAGCACTTATATTTTTCAATATACTGTTTATAAGATTTATGCCTATAGACATATTTGCTGAACGAAAAACTGGTATTTTGTCACTAGCTTCCTTTATTTTTACTAACTGATCCTCTAAATAACCAGTGGTACATAAAATAAGAGGTAGCTTTTTAGAAGTACAATAGTCAATTAGAAAATCTAAACTCTCAGGTCTTGAAAAATCCAATACCACATCTGCTTCTAAATTGCATTCAGATATATTTTTAAATATAGGGTATTGAACAGAATTATCCTGCATTTTATCTACGCCGGCTATAATTTCTAAGTTAGGGAAGTTTGATATACTTTGAGATATTACTCTCCCCATTTTACCTAAGCATCCGTTTAGTATGACTTTTGCCATAGAATTAATCCTCCTTTATAGAGTTAAATTTATCCATAGCTGCTTTTAACACTTTTAGATTACTTTCTTCCATATCACATAGTGGAAGTCTTAAGTTTCCTACATTCATTCCAGATAAATTCATAGCTGTTTTAACAGGTATAGGGTTAGTTTCTATAAATAGTGAATTTATTAATTCTAACATATCTAATTGAAGTTTTAGAGCTTCAGCATTTTTACCATTCATGTATAGCTCACATATATTATGAGTTTCCTTTGGATATAAGTTTGCAACTACTGATATAACTCCTATTCCTCCAAGAGATAATATAGGCACTATTTGATCATCATTTCCTGAATAGATATCAAGTCTGTCCCTGCATAATGCTTTCATTTCTGCTACTTGGCTTAGGTTACCGCTAGCTTCTTTTATTGCCACTAAATTTTTAAGTTCGCAAAGTCTTAATAATGTTTTAGGTGTTATATTTAAGCCAGTTCTTCCAGGAACATTATAGATTATTATAGGAACATTCACACTATCATTTATTGCTTTAAAGTGTTCGTATATTCCCTTTTGAGTTGTTTTGTTATAGTACGGAGTTATAACTAAAAGACCATCAACTCCTATACTTTCAGCCCATTTACTCATACTGATGCTGGCAGCTGTATTATTACTGCCTGTTCCAGCTATTACTGGAATTCTCTTATTTATAACATCAACAGTAAATTTAATAGTTTCTTTCTTTTCAGTTTCTGTCATAGTTGAAGCTTCACCTGTAGTTCCGCATATTATAATTGCGTCAGTTCCAGATTCAACATGCCAGTTTAAAAGCTCCTCTAATTTTTTAAAATCTACTTCTCCATTTTTGAAAGGAGTTACTAAAGCCACTCCAGATCCTTTAAATAAACTCATTTTAAGTCCTCCTTGTAAAGTAAATATTATTTATCAGAAATAATACGTTCAGCGATTTGAATAGCGTTAGAAGCTGCACCTTTTCTAATGTTGTCTGCAACAACCCAAAGGTTTAAACCATTTTCTACACTAAAATCTCTACGAATTCTTCCGACGTAAACTTCATCATGTCCTTCTGCATCTATAGGAAGAGGGTATACTAAATTATCTATATCATCCTTTACAGTTATACCTTCTGATTTTTTAAATAGTTCAAAAATATCTTTAATGTCAAAAGGTTTTTCCAATTCCACATTAATGCTTTCACTGTGACCATAGAATACAGGGACTCTTACAGTAGTTGCTGTAATTTTTAAATCTTCATCGTGTAGAATTTTATGTGTTTCGTCTATCATTTTCATTTCTTCTTTTGTATACCCGTTTTCTAAGAAAGAATCTATATGAGGAATAACATTCCCAGCTATAGGGTATGGGAATTTTGTTGGAGCATTTCCATTATATCCTTCTTTTAAATCGTTAAAGCCACCTACACCAGCACCAGAAACAGCTTGATAAGTAGAATAAACAATTCTCTTTATTCCATACTTAGTGTATAGAGGCTTTAAAGCCACTACAGCTTGTATTGTAGAACAATTTGGATTTGCAATTATACCTTTGTGTAGTTTTATATCTTCTGGATTAACTTCAGGTACAACTAATGGAACCTCAGGATTCATTCTCCATGCACTACTGTTGTCGATTACAACAGCATTATATTTTGCAAATACTGGAGCAAATTTAAGACTAATATCTCCACCAGCAGAGAATAGAGCAAAGTCTATTTTTTTGCACTTTATGTTTTCTTCACATAGCTCCTCTACTACAATATCTGCATCTTTAAATTTGAGTATCTTTCCAGCCGACCTTTTTGACGCAAAAAGATAAAGATTTTCTATGGGAAAATTTCTTTCGGCTAGAACTTCTATGAATTTGTTACCAACCATACCAGTAGCTCCCACTACTGCAACATTGTATCGCATAATAAATCCCCCTATGCTTAATTTATAGTTATTTCCCATCAAATTTAAAAAATATATTGACTATAATTATACAACGTATAATACAAAAAAAACAATCGTTTTTGTTCATTAGGTAGATTTTATAATAATTATTTTTAAATTCATTGGAAGACTATAAGCATCTTCATTAAGAAACTATTAGTATAATCATAAATCAACATTAGAAAAACTTAATTTCTAATAACTATAATATGCTTTTTTATAAAATTTGATTTTTATAAAAAAGAGATTTTATCCAATAAATAGGTAGATTAAAAGCTAAATAAAATTTAATCCTACTAGATTATTATATGATTTTTTTTAATAAGTATAAAAAATTTATATAGGTGGAAAATAATATTATTAGTTTCAGTTAATTGGGAGGAATGAAAAATGGGGAGAACACCATTAAAAAAGGTTATAAAATCAAAATTAAAATCAAATAGGGAATTGACTGAGCTTGAAAAGCTTAGAGAAAAGATAAAGTATGAAATTGCAGAAGAATTAGGCTTAAGGGATAAAGTAGATAAGTATGGATGGGGAGGACTTACAGCGGAAGAAACAGGAAGAGTGGGCGGTATGATGACTAAGAAGAAAAGAGAATTAAAGATACCTAATAATAATGTTATACAAGATATGGATAGTTAATTATAAATGTGTTTAATTTAGTTTTATATCTGTAATCAACAGAAAAATATATGAGGAAATTTATATTCCTTTTGATTTTTTGTTGATTTTTAATGTTGAAATATATTATATTTATCAGAGGATTAGAAGAATAAAAGAAAATTATTTAAATGCATCATTAAAAAGGGGGGACAAAATTTGAAATGCTATAGAGAATTTGCTCATATTTATGATAGACTTATCCATGGTGATATTGATTATAAACAGTGGTCTAATAAGATTCTTGAAATTTGCAATGAATACAACATGGAGAGGGAAAGTTACCTAGATCTAGCTTGCGGAACTGGTAATATGACAAGAGAAATTGGAAAGTCTTTTAAAAATACATGGGCAGTTGACCTTTCAAGTGAAATGCTTAGTGAAGCAGAAGAAAAATTAAGAAATAGCAAAATAAAGGCTAAGCTGGTTTGTCAAGACATATCTAAGCTTAACTTAAACAGTAAATTTGATTTAATAACATGTGTATTAGATTCAACAAATTATATATTAGAAGTAGAAGATTTAAAAAACTATTTTTTAGGAGTTTATAACCATCTTAAAGAAGGTGGACTTTTTGTCTTTGACATAAATTCATATTATAAATTAACAGAAGTTTTGGGAAATAATATTTATTTTTATGATGATGATGAAGTTGTATACATATGGGAAAATATACTGGAAAACGACATTGTGGATATGTACCTTACATTTTTCATAAAAGAAGGAGAAAAGTACAGAAGATTTGATGAGCAACATATGGAAAGAGCTTATACTGAGGACTTTATTGATAAACTATTAGATGAAATAGGTTTTAATATATTAAAGAAATTAGATAATTATGAAGATGAAGATATAAAAGATGATACAGAAAGAATAGTTTATGTACTAAATAAAATATAAGGAGGTTTCAATTATGTCAGATAAATTAATTAAAGCTTTAGCTAGTAACGGACAAGTGAGGATATTAGCGGCCTATACAAAAGATACAGTTAATGAAGGAGTAAAGCTTCATAATTGTGCGCCTACAGCAGCAGCAGCTTTTGGAAGAATGCTTACAGCAGGCTGCCTAATGGGAGCTATGTTAAAATCTCCAAAAGATGTTTTAACTCTAAAAATAGATGGAAAAGGGCCAGCAGGTCCTATAGTAGTAACATCTTATTATGATGGCAGTGTAAAAGGATATATAGGCAATCCAAAAGTAGATTTGCCTGCAAATGCATTAGGTAAATTAGACGTAGGAGGAGCTGTAGGAAAAGACGGCTCATTAGTTGTAATAAGGGATATGGGATTAAAAGAACCTTACATGGGACAAGTGGCTATTTATACTGGAGAAATTGGAGAAGATATAGCTTATTATTTTACTGTATCAGAACAAACGCCTTCAGCAGTAGCATTAGGTGTACTAGTAGATACAGATATTAGCATAAAGCATTCAGGTGGAATTATAATTCAATTAATGCCTGATTCAGATGAAATGCTAGCAGATTTAATAACATATAGACTTGAAGATTTAGGTTCTTTAACTAAGAATTTTTCAGAAGGAAAGACCTTAGAAGACATTTTAAATTTCCTATTTGATGACATGGATTTAAAAATTTTAGAGACAATAGAACCACAATATAAATGTGATTGTTCAAGAGAAAGAGTGGAAAAAGCTTTAATAAGTATAGGAGAACAGGAATTAAAAAGCCTATATGAAGAAGGAAAAAATGAAGAATTGAGATGCAACTTTTGCAATAAGGCATATGAGTTTACTCAAGGGGATATAAAAAAATTACTTGAAAAAGTACAAATAAATTCTCAAAATAAATAATTTTAATAGATAAAGTTAATAAATGAGCATATAAATTAAGTGAGTTGCAGCAAAAGACAAGTATACACCAATGAAAGACAAATTTTTGTTTGACATAAAAAAGCAAATATGCTAGTATAATAAAAATAAAATATAGAATTTGAACAATTATCAAAAATAAAATAAAATCTTTAAAATTTATTTAGTTTATGCTTTTAATAATGGGAAATTTTTTATATAATATATATTAG
>JAYFRK010000369.1:0-2898 GCA_034925975.1 Clostridium sp. | reverse complement strand
ATTTTTCTCTGGAAACCCCTGTTCTTCTAAGGATCCAGTTATATTTTGGGGTACATAATTATACTCAATGGTCACAAAACGTGATTTAAAGGCTGGATTTAACTCATTTGTTCCTTCATAATTGACCATTTGAGTTGATAGATTTCCTGTGCCAATAAATCCAAATCCAGGTTCAATGAAAATAGGACCAACTCCTGTAATATAAGCTGTGCTTCCTGCGTGGCGCTGCAGAATATCATTTAAGGCAATTAGGTTTTGCATAGCAATTGTATTAAGTTCATCTACAATTACAGGACGACCTTCTTTTACTGCAATCAAAATTTCTCTTTCTATTTTTTTAATTGTAGTACCAAAAGTACTATTATTTGCCACCAGTAAATCAGAGAAACTTTTCCATATTTGAATCTTAAGATGAAGCTGTTCTTCATCAGTCATCTGCTCTAATCTTTCTTTGTGCTCATCCATCCAATCATAAAAATCTACTATAATCATGTTCAGATAGTCCTTATAAGATCCTTGTGAGAAACTGTGCTCTAAAGACAAAGTTTTCTCCACAAACATATCTTCGTAAGTTAAATTATGTGAACCAGATATAAATAGGGGCTGTAAAGATTCTATTTCCTCTTTAGTTCCATTAGTTAATATATTTTTATAGTGCAGCTTTCTCTCTTCATTAAATTCTTTAAATTTTTCAATAGCATCTTCTTCTGTGGAATTTGGATTATCAGAAAACCAATTCTCCATTTTGTCTTCCAATTCTCTTTGTATTCTATTTTGAATATTAAAATCCATAGCTGCTTCAGTTGCTAATTGTGTTTTTCCACTTCCTAAATGGCCTACAATATATATAGGAATACCTGAATCCAGGGAATCTATTACCTTTTGCTTTGCTTTAACTACATAAGGTACAGTTACCAAACGCTGTTGGTGCTGTGTCTCTATATCTCCTATCAATTGACGTTTATAATAAAATTCCCATGCTTCTGGAGAGCTTTTTACAATTGTCTCTAACTCTTTTTCCAATTTTTCTATGTGATCAACCCGATATCTTGTAGCTGAATCACTGCCATAGTGGCTGTAATTATTACTCTCCCTATTGACTCGTCTTTCAATGCGAAGAAAAAACCTTTCATATTCAATTAAGTTTTCAATTTTTTGTATTTTTTTACCCTTGCTTTCTCTTTCTTCTTCTACATAAGCTTTGTATTTTTTGTAATAAGCATTTCTTTCTTTAGAATCAAGCGGAATTTTCTCATTACTTTCTTCAAACCTTCGAAAAGCTCTAAAAAAGGCTCCTTGTTCGTCTATCTTTTTATTACTCTCACATTCCAATGATTTTAAGGCTTCTCTGCGCAAATCATCTTCATACCAGAATTGCATTTCTTCTATAGTAGGAATATAAACTTGCTTAGGACTTTTTTCTTTTTTCACAGAGGTTTCCTCCTTCGTGTAATATCTGTTATATTAGCAATATATAAACATATAATAAATTAAAATCCCGATTTTTTTCAAATTCGGGAGTTTAATCAAATTATTTATCTCTTAATGCAATTAAATGATTCTATATTCTTTTAATAACTGTTCAATTTCTGTTCCTGATATTTGTTTCATAATCTTGCGTTTAGTCAATGGCGGTAAATCCATTTTTAGTTTTTCGCCATCTAACAAACTTACTCCTGCATTTAATAAGTAACGTATATCATATCTAGAAGCAAATACCTCAGGAACTCCCTTTTCAACTCCAGTCAATACGTATACTGCCTCCATAGCTGTACGTCCTGAATATTCAATAGTAAATACAGTATCACGTCCTGGATCATCTAGTGTTTCAGCAAATTGTCCAAGGAAAGCAAAGTTTACTGCATTCTTTGGTACAACATAAGGACGATCTCCAAATTCACGAGGCAAGAACATGGATGTTATAAATGGCATCATAACAGGGACTGCAGTACATGATTTTGCTAATTCTTCGATTTCATCTACAGGAACACCTATATGATATAACCATTCCTTTGTGATTTCCTTACCAGTACAATCCCTCATAGGTTTTTTAATGTAATCTCCTGGAACATCGGAGAATAAACCATATACCCAAACAATAACATCTTTTTCAGGTTGTCCATAATATTGTTCCTGACGATTTATTGTCCAACTCATCAACCATGAAGAGTCTAAAGCTGTAACTATACCACCTGTTACAGTACGTCCACCATATGGAGAACGTTTAGTGATTTTTTCAATATATTTAGGAATTCTTTCGTCATGACAAGTTACTGTACAAGACTCCCAATTAGATTTCTCTGGTTCTGTACAGAATTTATCAGGCTTTCCGAACTCATCAGATTGAGAAGCTATGTTTTTCCACATTCTCCAACATCCGCCTAGTTCTTTATTGAAAGGAGCAGGAGTATTATCATCGCCATATCCAGAACCTTCTGTCATAGATCCATTAGTGATAAACACTAAATCATTTTCTGTTAAATCAATAGAAACATCTTTTCCGTTTTTATCTACTGCAACTATTTTCTTTGCAACCTTTTTATCATCTGAAATTGAGAACTCAACATTATTAACAGTAACTCCATATTGAAATTTAGCACCATGATCTTCTAAATATTTAACCATAGGTTTTACAAATGAAGTAAATTGGTCATGTCTTGAGAATTGTAAAGCTGAAAGATCTGGTAAACCAGCAACATGGTGTATAAAACGGTTCATATATAATTTCATTTCTAGGGCACTATGCCAATTTTCAAAGGCAAACATGGTTCTCCAATATGTCCAAAAATCAGAATTTAAAAGTTCCTCAGAAAAAATATCTTCAATGGATTTGTTTTGAAGTTCTTCATCTGTTATGCTTACAAAAGAAGCTAATTCCTTTGCTAAATCTTGTCCTAA
>JAYFRK010000503.1:0-1506 GCA_034925975.1 Clostridium sp. | reverse complement strand
ATTAATTAAAAATAATATACTTCCAAAATTGAATAATAAAATAATAGATTATTCAATTGAAAAAAGTTTCAAGCAAGTTATAGAAACATACTTTAATAATGAAAAGGTTATAAGTCTAACGCTAATAAAAAATTTTATAATAAAGTTGGGGACATGGATAAATAAATTTGTACCTAGCTTATTAAAAGAGTTTAATCTTAGCAACGTTTGGACTAAAGAAATAAATAATCCAAAAGTTTTATATTATGGAGATATAAAAAAACATGAAATTTACTTTTTAATATTTTTATCTAAATTAGGCTGTGATGTCTTATATATCAATTCCTTAGAAGATAAGTATTTTCCTCAAATAGATATGTATAATCAGTATTCAAAAGTAATAAAACATTCAAAATGCTTTAGATTAAAAGAGTTTCCTAAAAATAATATAGAAAGATCAATAAATAACATAGAAATACCAGTAAATAATATTAAAAAATTAGAGCCTAAAATGAGTAGAGGAAAAATAGAACCTGTAAAAATTCAGCCATCTATAAATATCAATTGCAATGAAAGTCAGCTAAATAAAGCAGAAAAGTCTTTTGAGGAGCTTGCTAGATTATCTACATCTACAGTTATGATTAAGAAATATGATAAAGAAGACAAGGTTATAGGAACAGGCTCAGGAGTAGTTATAAATAATAAAGGACTCATAATAACCAATTTCCATGTTGTAAAAAATGGTACTTATTTTGGAATTATTTTTGAGGATGTAAAGGAAGAATTTTATACATATACCGTAGTTAATTGGGACGTAGAAAGAGATTTAGCTTTGATTAAAATTAGTTTGTCAACAACTGCTATTCAAATGGATGTATATGGTGAAGTAAGAAGAGGACAAAAGGTAGTGGCCATTGGAAGTCCATTAGGTTTAATGAATACAATATCAGATGGTATTGTATCAGGATTTAGAAGGTCAGAAGTTGAAGACTTTATACAAATTACTGCACCTATATCACCAGGCAGTTCAGGAGGAGCGTTATTTAATATGTATGGTGAATTAATAGGTATAACATCAGCCGGATATGTAGAAGGACAAAATATCAATTTAGCAATACCAATAAAATATGTTTATAGATTATTACAAGAGGAGTTCACAAAAATAAATGAAGAAATTATAGATAGATGTTCTTATTTCAAATTTCATAATTTTATATTACATTTTGATGGATTCTTTAGATATACTAAAGATAATTTATATAAAATAAGTTTATATAGATTTGAATATAGTGAATATGACTTTTATACATTAACTAAGCAATATGGGTTTAAAAGTTCTGTAGAAAATTTTTACATAGAAATTATAAGCCATATAGCTAAAGAGTACAATTTAAACAAAATAGAATTTGAAATTGGATCTGAAAACTACATTTTTTCATATACATATGATAACAATATAATAAAAAATAAATACTGTAAATAAGACTAATATACAGTCTTAATCGTCATTTTATAAATTATTTATTA
>JAYFRK010000270.1:0-5446 GCA_034925975.1 Clostridium sp. | reverse complement strand
ATGTAAGTTGCCGCTATTTTATCTACAAGCTTTTTTCTTTTAGCTCTTGACATATTAGCTTCTAACATTGCCCTCTGTGCTGCAGCTGTTGTTAATCTTTCATCCCACATCTTAATAGGAAGTTTTATATTATTTTCTATTAGCTTACAAAAATCTAAAACCTTTTGACCTTGCTCCCCTAAAGTTCCATTCATATTTTTAGGGAGACCACAAATTATAGTTTCTACACTATATTCACTACATATTTTTATTAGTTGATCTATATCTGCTTCATCATTTTTTCTATTAATCGTTGTAATGCCTTGTGCTGTAAAGCCTAATGGATCACTAACTGCAACTCCTATTGTTTTATCTCCAACGTCTAAACCAAGTACTCTCATAAGGTTTCTCCTTAAATTTATTATGCGTAATGTTAAAATAAAAATGCCCATAAGGGCATTTTTATTTTATTGATAAGTAAGCTTTTAAAACTTCTTCGAGTATTTCATCTCTTTCTAATTTTCTAATTAGTGCTCTTGCACCATTATAATTAGTTATATAAGTAGGATCACCTGAAATTAAATACCCAACTAATTGATTAATAGGATTATACCCTTTCTCCTTTAATGAATCATTTACTTGTGTCAGGATAGTTCTGGTTAAATCTTTCTTATTTTTCTGAATATCGAATTGCATAGTATTTTCATTAATACTCATAACTGCTTCACCCCTTTTCAAGACATGCAGTTTCATTTGTAATATTGTTTAAGTTTATTATAAACCAAATTCAATAAAAAGTATACTATTTTACTAAATTTTCCATAATTTTTTCTACTTCTCTAACTGCATCTTCTAATTTTTCTGGTAGTTTACCACCTGCTTGAGCCATATCAGGTCTTCCACCGCCGCCACCGCCTGCGATTTTAGCTATTTGTTTAACAATATTTCCACAGTGAACGCCTTTAGAAACAGCATCTTTTGTAGCCATTGCTAAGAACTGTACTTTATCTGCAGTTGAGCTTCCAAGAACCACTAATCCACTACCAATCTTATCTTTAACCTTGTCTCCTAGCTCTCTTAATGCATCACCATCTAAATCTTTTAATATGCCTGTTGCAACTTTAACTCCATTTATTTCTTTAGCATTATTTATTATATCTTCTTCTAAGCCACTAGCAAGTTTTGATTTAAGAATAGATATTTCTTTTTCTTTTTCCTTAATTTCAGCATTTTGTTGACTTAATCTGCTTATTATATCTTTTTCTGAACATCTTAGAACTTCTGAAATTTCTCTTAATAATTCATTTTTCTTTTCAATGAACTGTAATGCATTTTCCCCTGTAACAGCCTCTATCCTTCTTATTCCAGCAGCTATTCCACTTTCTGAAATTATTTTGAAAAGACCTATTTTACCTACATTCTCTATATGAGTTCCTCCACAAAGTTCTACGCTAAAGTCACTCATTTTAACTACTCTTACTTTGTCACCATATTTTTCATCAAATAATGCCATAGCTCCTGATTGTCTAGCTTCTTCTAAGGTCATTTCATCTGTAGATACTTGATATAATTCCATTATTTTTTCATTCACTAAATCTTCTACTTTTTTTAACTCCTCTTGAGTCATAGCTGAAAAATGAGTAAAATCAAATCTTAATCTTTCATCATCTACATATGATCCTGATTGGTGAACATGTTCTCCTAAAATTTCTCTTAATGCTGCATGAAGCATGTGTGTAGCACTATGATTTTTAGCTATCTTTCCTCTTCTTACTTTGTCTACTTCCAATGTAACTTCTTCATCAACATTGATAGTACCATTTAAAATTTCTACAAAATGAACTGTCTTGCCTCCAATATTCTTTTTACAGTCCTCAACCTTTGCAGTAAATTTATCATTAAATATGATTCCTTTATCTCCTGCTTGACCGCCCATTTCTGCATAAAAAGGAGTAACTTCTGTAACTATTATGCCTTTTGATCCTTCTTCTATTGTGCTTACGAACTCATCATCTTTTATAATAGCCTTCACAACAGAATTTAATTTTAATTTATTATATCCATCAAATCTTGTTTCTATATCTGAAGGAATTGTATCTAATACTTTAACATCTGTTCCCATATAAGTGCTTTCTGCTCTAGCTGCTCTTGCTCTTGCTCTTTGAGCTTTCATCTCTTCATTAAATCCATTAATATCTGCACTTATTCCTTTTTCTTCAAGTATCTCTTCCGTTAATTCAACAGGGAATCCGTAAGTATCATATAATTTAAATACTTTTTCTCCTGATAGCATTTTCTCATTATTTTCTTCTATATCATTAATATAATTTTTTAGTATTTCTATTCCTAAATCAATTGTTTCTCCAAATCTCTCTTCTTCCAATAAAATTACCTTTTTAATGTAGTCACTTTTTTCTTTTAACTCTGGGTAAGCCTCTCCTGAGTTTTTAACTACAACATCCACTATTTTATGTAAAAATGCACCATTTATACCTAATGTTCTTCCGTGTCTTGCAGCTCTTCTTAGCAATCTTCTTAACACATAGCCTCTGCCTTCATTAGATGGAAGAACTCCGTCACTTATCATAACGGACACACTTCTTACATGATCAGTTATAATTCTTAGTGAAACATCTTTATTTTTATCTTCTCCATATTTAGCTCCTGATAATTCTGATGCTTTGTCAAGTATGCTCTTTATAGTATCAACTTCAAATATTGTGTCTACCCCTTGCATTATAGTAGCCATTCTTTCAAGTCCCATACCTGTATCAATATTAGGGAAATCTAATCTGTTATAATTTCCTTCTTCATCTTTATCAAATTGTGTGAAAACAAGATTCCAAAACTCAACAGCTCTATCTGTTTCAGACTTTTCTACAAAATCTTCTGCTGAAACTATTTCACCATTATCCTTATAAAAATGTATCTCAGAACATGGACCACATGGTCCTACCCCATGTTCCCAGAAATTATCTTCTTTTCCCAATCTAAAAATATGTTTAGGATTAACATCAGTTTTAGATGTCCATATTTCATAAGCTTCATCGTCATCTAAATATATTGTAACGTATAACTTTTCTTTAGGTAGCTTTAAAACTTCTGTAACAAATTCCCATGCCCAAGGAATTACTTCATTCTTAAAATAATCTCCGAAAGAGAAATTACCAAGCATTTCAAAGAAAGTGGCATGTCTAGATGTTTTTCCTACATTCTCAATATCCCCTGTTCTTACACATTTTTGGCAAGTAGTGATCCTCTTGTTTGGAGGAGTTTGTAATCCTGTAAAGTATGGTTTCAGTGGTGCCATACCTGCATTTATTAATAAAAGACTCTTATCATTTTTAGGTACAAGTGAAAAACTTTGAAGTCTTAAATGTTGTTTTCCTTCAAAAAACTTCAAATATGCTTCTCTAACTTCATTTAATCCCATTTTTTGCATTCGTAATTACCTCCATTATAATATCTTTAAAATATGTTTTGTGTTTACATCTCTTCTAATCAAAAAAAACTCTCACTCCCTAAAGGGACGAAAGTTTTCGCGGTACCACCCTAATTATATACAATACACAAATCTCAATTATGTAAAATATACCTCTTAAAAACATTATGGCTCCTAGATAGCTTCAATATTCGTATCAAGAAGTTTACACCAACCACTTCCTCTCTATATGACACTAAAATATTTACTCATTCCATTCATCACCTTGCTATATAATTATATGCACTCTCAAAGTAAAGATAGTTTGATTATAAGAAAAAATAGCATTTATGTCAATATTCTAGAAATACTTATATATTATTAAAATAAATAATAATTCAAATCATCGTATATTACTTTTATTATAACACCAATAGGAACCGCTAAAACCATTCCCCAAAACCCTCCAACCTTTCCACCTATTAAAAGTAGAACTATAACAACTAAAGGGTGCATACTGACACTTTCACCTGTTATTTTTGGCGATAATATGTTTCCTTCTACTAATTGTACAGCATATAGCCATATAATAGTGTATAGTGCAGTTTTAGATGATGTTAAAAAAGCAACAATAACGGGAAGTACCATTCCAAATATAGGTCCAAAATAAGGTATTATATTAAATAAACCATTTAATATAGAGAGTACTATAGGAAATTTTACTTTTAAGAAAAATAATATAAAAAAAGTTAATATACTAACTAATGCACACAACATAAACTGACCAACAATATATCTTCCTAATATTTTATCTATATCTTTGTTTATCTTTTTTATTATTTTTCTTCCCTTTAAAGGGCATAGTAAAAGAAGCTTGTTTCCTATGTATTCACTATCCGATAAAAAATAATAAGTTATTATTGGAACAATCACGAAAGCCAATGCATTTTCACCTAATTCTCCTGTAGTATCTAAAAGCTTATCAAAAAGATGAATTAGAAAGTTATTTGCTTTATTATATATATTATCAAAAATAGTATAGATAGTTTTATTGTTACCTATCAATCTCATTTTATGGTACAGGTTACTAGTGTATTGTTCTATCTCCTCTAATGAACTACCTAAACTTAAGCTTTCTCTAAATACCGATGGTATTAAAACTGTAAGAATAATTATGGCCCCTATAACCAAACTTAATATTAGAATCAGAGCAGCATTTTGTGGCTTTATGCCTCTTTCGATAAGCGCCTTATATAGAGGTCTCAAAGTATAAGATAGTATAAATGATAGTATAATTAAAGATATTATTTCTTTTATTATTGTTACTTTAACTATTAAAAATATGAAAATAGCTATAACTATAAAATATACTATAGGTTTTATAAATTTATTTTTTAATATTTTATTCATCATAATCCACTTCCATTAACTCATGTGGTATGGTTACAAAAGACATTTTTGTATTTTCATTAAAATACAAAACGTTTTTTTCTCCAAGTATTAATTCGCTTATTAAAAATATTTTTTTCCCATCTATCAAGTTTCTAATAAGTCCTGTAGAAATAACTACTCCATTAATTTTAAATGTATTATCATCAAAAATTATGTCTTCGATCATTCCTACAATATTCCCGCTGATATCAAAAACGTCCATTCCTTTAAACTCTGAAAGTTTTAACCCTTTATTATCTCTTGTTTCTTTTACTACCATATGAGAATTAAAAGTTATAATATCTTCTTTTAGTATAGAATGTGTCTTTTGAAAAATTTTATATGGTGAAATACAAAAACCTATAACATAACCGCTATGAAAATTTACTAACACATCCCTTATGAATCCCATTTTTCTACCACTTATTCCCATTACATCCATCAACATAAAATCCTTACTTCTGTACATTCAATATCTCATCCAATACAATTTTTATAATTATTCTTTCCATGTATAATTAATAATATTCTTAAATTGACAATGTAAATAAATAAAGCCTTAGATATATTATTACTATATCTAAAGCTTCTAATTATTTAATATTATATTATTCA
>JAYFRK010000353.1:0-7320 GCA_034925975.1 Clostridium sp. | reverse complement strand
AAGAGTCCATATTAAATAATGAGAAAAGTGATAATATAAATGAAAATGAAAAAGGAGAGAGCGGAAGTCTTCTTTCAGTTATATTAAAAAGGCCAGCTTTAGTAGCGTTTTCACTAGTTTCAATGATATATTCTTTTGTTTACTCTCAGAGTAATTTTTCTATACCACTTCAAGTAAAAAATATTTTCCCAGAACAAGGCTCTGTATTATTTGGTTCTTTAATGTCTGTAAATGCTATTGTAGTAGTAACATTCACATTTGCTATTGTGTTTATTACTAGAAAAAATAGACCTATATTTAATATAGCTGTAGCAGGAATATTCTACGCCATTGGTTTTGGTATGCTTTACTTTGTTCAAAGCTATAAATTTTTAGTTTTATCCACAATAATTTGGACAATAGGAGAAATTTTATCTTCAACTAATCAGGGAGTATATATAGCTAATAATACTCCAATGTCACATAGAGGAAGAGTAAATTCTGTTTTACCTATAATATCAGGTGCTGGGTTTGCTATAGGACCGAGTGTCATGGGAATATATATAAAAGATAGAGGTGTAAGAATGGCTTGGCCGCTTACTTTTGTTTTAGCTTTAAGCGCTGCTATTCTTATGTATGGATTATATACAAAAGATAAAAATACACAAAAATCTAAATTAAATGAAAATGTAAGTTCTTTAAAAAGATAATTATAGCAGATTGTAAATGGAGGGAATAATATGACTACTTTATATTTAATAAGACATGGACAAACTATTTGGAATGTTCAAAAAAAGATGCAGGGATGGAATGATTCTCCTTTAAGTGAATTAGGGATACAGCAAGCAAAATGGCTTTCTGAAAGGCTTGAAAATGTATCCATTGATATTATTTACTCTAGCCCATCAGGTAGAGCACTTAAAACTGCAGAAATAGTAAGGGGTACTAAAAATATAGATATTATAGCTAGGGATAATTTAAGAGAGATAAACGGAGGAATGTGGGAAGGTAAGGAGCAAGAATATATAGAGAAGGAATTCAAAGAACAATTACATAACTATTGGAATGCACCACATTTATATGTTCCTTATGGTGGGGAAAATTTTGAGCAGGTAAGGGACAGGGCTGTAAAAGAAATAGAAAATATTATTAATGAAAATGAAGGGAAGAGCATATTAGTAGTAACACATGGTGCAACATTAAAATGTCTTATGTCTTATGTCAGAAATATTTCAATAAAAGATTTATGGGAACCACCATATATACACCAAACTAGCTTAACTAAAATAGAAGTAGATAATAAGAAAATGAAAGTAATTATGTATGCAGATACATCACACTACAGAGAAGTAGAAGTGGAGAATGTAGAGCTTACTTAAGATTAGACTTGGTATAAATACTTTTATATATAAGTATTTATTTAAATCGAAAAAAAAATCTTTGAATTTGAATAAAAAGGTGTTAAAATGTTTACAAGTCGGTATTCTAATATAGAAACTGAACTTAAATCTTAATACATAATTTAATATTTAAGTTCCGTTTTATTCGACTTATATCCTAAAAGGAATAAGAACGGAGGTAGAAAATTTATGGAAAGAAACGTTGTCACTGCAGACAAAAAAAGAACAAGAAAACTTACGACTTTTGCAATGTTAGCTGCTATATCAGCAATACTTGGGCTTACACCGCTAGGGATTATACCAATTCCGCCAGTAGGAGCCACTATCATGCATATACCAGTTATAATAACTGCAATATTGGAAGGGCCGGTGTTAGGGGCATTAATGGGACTTGTATTTGGAATAATTAGTTTTGTTAATGCAATCATTAGACCTACTCCAATTTCATTTGTAGCCATGAATCCATTGGTATCAATAGCACCAAGAATACTAATTGGTATTGTTGCATACTATGTGTATAAGGGCTTACCTTTAAAAAATGAAACAGTTAAAATTGGAAGTGCGGCAGCAATAGGAACTCTTATGAATACTGTTGGTTTCTTAGGAATGATATATTTACTATACGCAGAGCCAGTTGCAAAGGCTCTTGGTCAGAAGGTAGATACAATAGGAAAGTTCTTACTAGCCCTAGGAACAACTCATGGTATTCCAGAAATAGGAGTGGCAGTAGTTATTACTATTCCAATAGTTTTTGCAGTTAAAAAAATAAGAAGATAAGAATAATTATATAAGTAGAATACAAAAAGTAGTAAATTCCCAAAAGGTTTTTACTACTTTAATTTTAATCTTAGGTTTTTATATTACACTAATTGATTTGGAAGGTGACAAAATGAAAATTGTAAATTTTACGGATATTGAAGGAATTAAAGTTGGTCATGCCCAAGACTTAGAGGCAGCTACAGGGTGTACTGTAATTATTTGCGAAGAAGGAGCTGTAGCTGGAGTTGATGTAAGAGGAGGGGCACCGGGAACAAGAGAGACAGATCTTTTAAATCCTATAAATATGGTTGATAAGGTACATGGAATACTGTTAACTGGAGGCAGTGCATTTGGCTTGGATGCCGCTAGCGGAGTAATGCAGTACCTAGAGGAAAAGGGCATAGGATTTGATGTGGGAGTAACAAAGGTACCTATTGTGTGTGGAGCAGCACTTTTTGATTTAGTTATTGGAAGCCATAAAATAAGGCCAGATAAGAAGATGGGATATGAAGCATGTATAAATTCACAAAATAAAGGATGCTTAGAAGGAAATATAGGAGCAGGAACTGGAGCTACAGTAGGTAAGGTGCTAGGTCCTGAGTTTTCGATGAAAGGCGGCCTTGGTACTTATACAATTAAAGTAGGAGAATTAATTGTAGGAGCCATGGTGGCAGTTAACTGTTTAGGAGATGTAATAGAACCTAAAACGTCAAGGATAGCTGCTGGTGTACTAAGCGAAGATAAAAAAAGTTTTAGAAATACAGAAGACATAATGGTAGCAAAGTACGATAATAAGAAAAATTTATTTAATGGAAATACTACTATTGGCATCATTGCAACCAATGCAAAACTAACTAAGTCAGAAATAAATAAAGTAGCTTCTATGGGGCATAATGGTTTTGCTAGAGCCATTTATCCAGTACACACAATGTTTGATGGTGATACTATTTTCTCTATGGCTACTGGAAAAGTTCAGGCTGATATTAATGTTGTAGGGCTTTTAGGTGCAAGAGCTATGGAGAAGGCTATCATTAGTGCTGTAAAGAACGCAGATAATCTTTGTGGATATAAGTGTTATAGAGATTTTGCAAAATAGTTTGAGTTATATGCAATTTATTTAAATCTAGATTGAGCAGGGACACTACTTAAACAAAGTTTTACTTGATATGATGTAATATAAAAGCTGATAGATGGATTATTTAAATAATCCATCTATCAGCTTTTATATTAACGATTATATAGAGAAGTATTAAATTTTAATTAATTTTCAACGATATTTAAATAGTACTATTTGCTAAGAAATTTACAAAGTTAATACATGTACAGTTTATTACAGTTATGTTAAATTAGGGAGACATAGAACTATGAAAGAAATTGGTCTTATCATTATAAACTTTATAGTGGCTAGCTTAATTGCATCTACAATTATATGCTTAATAGAAAGAAGCATTTTAATTAAAGGATTTAAGCTTACAGACATATCTAAATATATTATTTTTGGAATAATACTTATAATTTCAGGTATAGCTTGGGGGCAAATTATGGCATATTTTAATTAAATTTATAAAAATATAATGAAAAACATATAAAGTTATATTAGAATATAACATATAAAGAAATAACAGGGTGGGGTGATATACCTATGGAAGAAAAAAATCGATTTTTGAAAAGTTTAGACTAGTAGATAAAGTTAATAAAGAAGAAATAGTAAAGATTCCAGAGAAACAAGATATACATACAGATAATAATAATGAATTAAATATTATTAATGAGAAAGAAGAAATGGGAGAGGTGGTAGAAGTTAAAAGAGATGTAGAGTTAAATTCACCAAAAGATAGTACAGAAAAAGAAGTTAATAAACTTTTAAGTGTGGATGAAATTTATAACAGATTTAATATAGAAAATAAAAAAATTAACACCATATTCTTAATAGACAGTTATGTTAAGGCTTTACCAGAAACTCTTCCAACAGATATTAAAAAGCAGTCGGTTTTAAATATAATTAAAGCATCAGGGATGAATGTTCAGGAATTAATAAAAGATGGACAAGATAGAGTTAAGGTATTAGGTTCATTTACTTCGGATGTTAGCGCTAAGACCAAAAGTATAATTGATGAATATGAAAAAGAAATAGGAGAACTCCTAAAGAAAATTGATGAGTATAAAAATATAATAAATAATAGAAAAAACTTTCAAGAAGAGCAAAAAGCATGTATAGATTATGAAGTTCAAAAAATTAATAACATAATAGGCTTTATAAAATAGATAAGTATATAATAAATTAAAAAATGCTGAAAACCAAAATAAATAAGGTTATTTCAGTATTTTTTATTTGTTAAAAGGTTACAAGTTATTCTGTTTTATCTGATGACTACCATCCGTAATACTCCCACTTTTAAAGTGGGAGATAACGGCTGTTACGTCCCTAGATAAGGGCTTCTAACCTTCAGTTTGAGAAAAAAACTCCACCTGAAGCCAAGAATCCTCTTTATGGTAAAGTATATAAATTAAACTAAAGATAGTAGAAATAATAAGAAAATAAGAGTAATTTAAATATAATTTGATTAAATGCTTAAAATTAAAAAAAAATTGATTTGAAAAGATGCCTAAATAAATGTATGATTGTAAATGTAGTAGTTAATAATAATTATTAAATAATATAAATTATTGAAAAGATTTAATCGGGAGGAAGATCAATATGAAAAAGTTTGTTTGTACAGTATGTGGTTATATTCACGAAGGAGAGGAAGCTCCAGCAGTATGCCCTCAATGTAGAGCATCAAAAGATAAATTTGTAGAAAAGAAAGCAGATGAAAAATTAGAGTGGGCAGATGAACACAGAATAGGAATTGCAAAAGATGTAGACCCAGAAGTTTTAGAAGGATTAAAAGCAAATTTCATGGGAGAATGCACAGAAGTTGGAATGTACTTAGCAATGAGCAGACAAGCGGATAGAGAAGGTTATCCAGAAGTTGCAGAAGCTTATAAGAGAATAGCTTGGGAAGAAGCAGAACATGCTGCTAAGTTTGCTGAATTATTAGGAGAAGTTGTAACTAACGATACAAAGACAAATCTTCAAATGAGAGTAGATGCAGAACATGGAGCATGTCAAGGAAAGAAAGATTTAGCAACATTAGCTAAAAAGTTAAAATATGATGCAATTCATGACACTGTACATGAAATGTGTAAAGATGAAGCAAGACATGGATCAGAATTTAAGGGATTATTAAACAGATACTTCGGTTAATCAATAAATAGTATTCTAATATGTCTATAAAATAATATGTTATATAATTAAAAGTAAATAGTTTCCCTATATTAGGTGTGTAGAGCTTAGCTTTATGTATTTATATCATAAAGCTAAGCTCTTTTAATAGACTATTTTTTATTAAATATTACCATCTAATTCCATTTTCTTTAATTTTCTATATAGAGTCATTCTTGGGATTCCTAAAGTATCGGCTGCCTGAGATTTATTAAAGTTACATGATATTAATGTATCCTTTATAATCTGAGTTTCTACTTCTTCTAAAATATTGTTTAATGAACTTTTATTAGAAGATTGAGAAGGGGCATAGTTTTTCGCGGCAACTTTATAGCTTGATTCTAAGATATATGAAGGTATTATATCCTTTGTAACTTCTTCGCCACTAGAAATTACAGCGAGTCTTTCAACTATATTTCTAAGCTCTCTTACATTACCAGGCCAATCATATTTTACTAGAACATCAATTATTTCATTAGAAAATGATTTATATATACCACAACGTTGATAGAAAGAAGTTATGAAGTGGTCAACCAGTAATGGAATGTCCCCAGACCTTTCTCTAAGAGAAGGGACATTTAAATGAAGTACATTAAGTCTATAAAATAAATCAGCTCGGAATTCTTTTTTAGCAACTTTATCTTCTAAATCACAATTTGTAGCGGCTATTATCCTTACATCAGTATTTACTATTCTGTTAGTACCAATTTTTTCAATTTGATTTTCTTGTAACGCTCGTAACAGTTTAGCTTGCATGTTTAAAGGAAGGTCTCCTATCTCATCCAAGAATATTGTTCCGCCGTTTGCTAGTTCAAATTTACCAGGTTTACCAGATTTACTTGCACCAGTAAAGGAGCCAGCCTCATAACCAAACAATTCAGATTCAATAAGCGGCTCAGGTATTGCAGCACAGTTTAAACTTATAAAAGGTTTATTACTCCTTTTGCTGAAGCCATGAATTGAGTGAGCAAATAGCTCTTTACCTACACCACTCTCTCCAGTAATTAGTACTGGCAGATCAGTTATAGCATAAGATTTAGCTTGAGCCTTACACTTTTTACCTGAAGGTGATTGAGATAATATATCTTCAAATTTGTACTTAGGTCTAAATGTTTCTAAAACGTTTTCAGGGGCTTGAGGTTTTATAGTATTGATAATGCTGTTTCTAAGCTCCCTGTTATTAAGGTCATCTACTAGTATGATTCCTACACCACCCATAACTTTACCATCATCTACAATAGGTATTCTATCTACAATAGCTTCTTTGCCATTACTAAATTTATGTTTTCTGCCCAGTTCTGGCACACCAGTCTTTAGAACTAAAGGAAGTCTTACTGTAGGATCTACCTCTGTAAGATGTTTTCCAACTACGTCTTTTATTGAACTGCCTATATAATCTAAAAAGGCTTGGTTCATAACAATAACGTTACAATTTTCATCTACAAAGTTAATTGGAAGAGGTAGCCTATTAAAAATTGAAGGTGGTATGGATGTAAGCAACTTGTCTACATTGTTATTTATAGTATGTTGGTACATCTTATTTCCCCCCCTTTTAAAGTTATATGTTACTATTATACCATTATTTGAATTATGTGGAAAGTGAAAAAGTACTACAAACTAAACATTAAAGAATTAAAAATAAAATGTAACAAAATGTATAAATGTAACGATTTGTTACATTTATTAGAAAATAAAGAAAAATATTGAAGAAAGTTTGGAATATTGTTACAATATATATATACATTATTTTAATTAATGTATAAAAAAAATAATAGGAGACTAACTATATGAAGTCAAGGTAATTTTAAAAGAAAAGTTATATTTTTAGTTTCTTAAAAAAGTGCATGACAAATAAAGCAACCTAGTTGCCTTTTTTAAAAAGTCAGGATTACATTTGTGGAATAAATGTGGTATTGG
>JAYFRK010000495.1:0-3673 GCA_034925975.1 Clostridium sp. | reverse complement strand
ATACCGGAAGAGGGGTCAGAATGATCCGGAATGAGGGGTCAGGATAAAACGGAATTTGCAACTACCTGCAAAAGGATGTTTTACCGATTAAATCTATAACGCCAGAATTTATAAAACAGTATGAAAATTATCTGTTAAATACCCTCCGGAATAATAGGAATACAGTAACGGTTAATATGAAGGCTTTGGCTAAATTAGTAAGGGATATTTTCAGAGAGTACAATTTAGATGAAACTAATAACCCTTTTAAGAATATAAAATTCAAAAGAGAGCAGACCGATAAGGTTTTCTTGGAGATTGATGAAATCAAAAAAATACAGGAATTAAAATTAACCCCGATCAATCCTTTATGTGATACAAAGGATATGTTCCTTTTTGAATGTTTTACTGGAATACGTATAGCAGACATCCTTACATTGAAATGGAAGAATGTATCAGATAAAACAATAACTATTATTATGCGTAAAACAGCTAAGCCTCTTATTATAAATCAATCGAATGATGTTCTCTCAATTATAGGAAAGAGAAGAGCGAGAAAGATTAAACATGAAGGAGAGATAAATCCTGAGGCTTATGTTTTTAATGTACTTAAAGTTGATATTGATAGAGTTTCGGCACAAGAAGCCTTGAATGCAATCAGTTCTGCCACGGCAATAATTAATAAGCAATTAAAGAGAATCGCTAAAAAAACAGGTATTAATAAAAATCTATCAACGCATGTCGCTCGGCATACTTTCGCAACCATGCTAATAACAAAAGACGTGAATCTGATGGTTGTTCGGGACTTGTTAGGTCATGGGGATATTCGGGTCACTCAAGTATATGCAAGGGTTGTATCAAAAAAGAAAGAAGAAGCTATTAATGTATTAAACAATTTATAATTATGGATCAGTATTCAAATTTGTTTTTAAATTCAGAAGCAGTAGCCCATATTTTAAGGGTGAGTCCGAGAACATTACAAAATTATCGGTCAGAGGGGAAATTGATATATTATAAGGCCAGTCGAAAAAATATTTTATATCGAGTTGGGGATGTAGTCGATTTTTTAAAACAGAGTTCCTGCTGTTCATATCAGAAAGATAGGTTAAATACACTTTTAAAGAAGTATTTAGAAATACCTGAATGATGGTTTAGGTATTAATAATCTTTGAATTTTGTAGAGTGATTATGAGGAATAGTCACTCTTTTTATACCGAAACAGCCAAAAATGTATAGGAATACTTAATATACCTAAGATTTGTATTTATTTTTATCTCAAAAATTACCATGAGAATAAAGGAAATGGTGAAATAGGATCAAAGGCTTTTCCAATAAGGTATAGATGATAATTTATACCCGAAGGAATACTTATGCAACCTATAGAAAATGGGGTAAAAAGGCGGTTATATAAATAAATGCCTGAAAACACCCCCGTAGATACAAGAAAAGATGCGGCGGTCAATGTAAATATTACTGCGAATATACATGTACTAAATATGAATATATAAACGATTAATACACGGATATATTTGTTCAACCTGCAATGTGGCTAAAAATTCGGCGGTATGTGTTTATACGTTCTTACTACTATAAGGATATACAATGTAAGTATGGGAATTAACCTTATGCAGCCACATCCTTGTACAACCCCGTACACGGCTAAGCTGGATTCAGGTAAGAAAGGTAGAAGATAAAGAGGATAAGCTACGCTATCATACTTATTACTCCTATAAAGGATTACAATCATGTTATTATTTGCGGAATAACAGGAAATTCTCGTTGTAATATGTATCTGTGTATATAATACGGTATAACTCCACACACGCAGAAAATTAAAATTCGGCGGGAATGATTCTATTTATTAATGCATATAATAATGTATACAAGAGTATATAACTACGGGCGCAAAAATTACTAATTGGTGGTAGAGCTTATATACTGATATTACTATATAGGTATTATATGTATGTATTTAATTACGGGTGCGGATTATAATTTTTAATTTTTGGCGGAAAAGATTGTATTGTTATAAACTACCTATATGTAGGTGCTCGTTTCAGCCCCACCCCTTAAATTGCTTTTATGGACGGATAAGGTTGAGGTACATCGGTTAGATTAGATCTGTATTTTTGAGAACGAGATATTTGTTATCGTAATTGAAATAATAATATTTTTATTTGTACTTTTGCTCTAATTGCAAATTGAATAACTGAAAGAGATTTGTAAATAAAACATATTAAATAGAAGCATTGGCTTCTGTTCTTGCTATTGAAAATCGCCAATTTTTAAAGCAGACAAGAATAGAGAGTTGATGCCCATGTCTTAGCGTGGGCTTTTCTCATTTGTCTGCAAGGTGTTTGGCGATACCTCAATAGCAAATGTGGTTTAGCTCACGCTTTTTATGGTAGACTTAAAAGATTTCATATCATTAGTAGAGGAACTCTCCCTGCTTTATCAGAAAGTAAAGGAGGAGGAAGAGAGATTGCGAATAGAGAGAGAAAGTAGGTTTTCAATTTTATGTGGAGAACTACGTTCTTTGTACGGTGAAGAAAAGTCAAGAGTCTATCATGAATATATAGAACCTTTTATCGATAAATATTCTTTTTTAAAAGAAAAGTCATTTCTCATTGTGACAGAAAAGCATAAAAAAGAAACATGTCACTCTTTATTTTTAAAATATATCTGGAATAATCAAACTAAATCTGGGAATATCATTTTTCGACACTTTTTAGAGGAAATAGGAATCAAGGATAGTTGGCTTGATACTATAAAGTCGAAATCATATATCGTAAAGGAAGAACACTATACAAGAGAACAAAGAAAAATTGATTTAAACGGAAAATGGATTGATTTATTTTTTGTGGATAATTCAAATAAATGGCTGGTTGCTGTCGAAAACAAAATTAAATCAGAAGTTCGTTATTACGATGAAAAACGGAAGCGTTCGCAATTGGATGTATACCGTGAGTATTGTGAATTCAATCCTGATTATAAAGGTTATAGCAAGGTGTATGTTCTTTTAAGTTATAATGAAAAAAATCGTTCTCATTTACGAGATAAATGGGAGTATGCAGATTATTATCAGTTGTTCAGATCTCTATTCCTCTTTAAATTAAAAGATGTACTTCTACAAGATTATTTAAAGACCCTTTTCTCTCTGCTATTTCCCGAAATGCGATGGGAGGATACTTATGAGGATGTGTCTCTATATCGTTGTATGTTATTTTATAACAATGTCATTTCTAAAATTCAATAATATGCAAGAATTATCAGACCTGAGTAAAAAGTGCTTATCTAATATGCCGATGATGTTGGATGCAATTTTATCGACCGAAAATGAGCTGATAAAAATCTTTACACCAATTTATGAAGATATGAAAAAGTATATTGAGAAAGAACTTCGTTCTACAAAGCATTATAAAGTTGATGAAGACAATATTGAAAAGGGGGAACTGTATATTTTGACGGATAGCGATGGGAGTTTACTGCCTAGGTTTGATTTATGGTATAATATACCTTTTTCCCGAACATCCAGAGGTAAATCTTACCGTTTTGAGGTAATTTGGGGGTATCTTGCGGATGAAGAGCAAAATGCCATTTATTACCAATTATCAGACATTTCAGACTATCCGAAATTAGATGATTCCGTGAAGAGTTCTATAAAGGGACAAGTCCCTGAAGAATGGAGGTTTGG
>JAYFRK010000030.1:0-4361 GCA_034925975.1 Clostridium sp. | reverse complement strand
TGATTTATATTTATATGGAAATCAAATAGAAGATATTAGACCTTTAAGCTCATTAAAGAACTTGAAATATCTGGAACTATCAAATAATAAAATTTCTAATGTAAGAGGATTAAGCCAACTTGAGAATTTAAAACAATTGATTATAGCTAACAACGAATTAAAAGATGTAAAAGGACTTGGTTCATTAAAAAGTTTGGAATCCTTAGCATTATCATATAATCAGATAAACAATATATATGAAATAGGTTTATTAAACAATTTGAAAAGATTGTCTGCTAGTAACAACAAAATTAGAAATGTCAAAGGATTAGACAGATTAGAAAATTTAATGTTTGTAGATATATCGCAAAATGAAATTAGTGATATTACTCCTTTAAGGATGTTGGATAAATTAACTTTAACGAATATAGATTTTTCAGGAAATCCATTGCCGAAGTATGTGTTTGAGGATAAACTAAATCAACAGTTCATACTTTCTATGCTATCACCATATATCGTAAAAGCAGTTGAAAAATACTACGGTGAATTCAGACAATATATGAATGGTGGAATTTTAGGTATAGAATCAACTAAGGATGGCTTTGAAATAAAGGTTGTAATTGAAACATTTGTAGGTCCACATAACCCTCCTTATGGATTGGATACTATTACTTTCATTAAGAGTAATTCAGAAATAAAGGTAGTAGATTTTAGCCATCAAGGCCAGTGATCCCTGGGGCTGTGAACAAAGTGTGAAGGAAAATTAGTAAATTATAAGGAATTTTTAAAGAGTTTGGTTAATTGGTAGGGAGAATAATATGACTACTTGATGTCATATTATTTTGGTATAATAGATATGGTGATAATATGAAGATTAATAGATTAATGGAAATAATCATTATTCTCTTAAATAGAGATTCTGTAACATCAAGAGAACTCTCAGAAAGATTTAATGTATCTCAGCGTACAATTTATAGAGATATTGATGAGTTATCCTCTGCTGGAATACCTGTATATATGAATAAAGGAAAAGGTGGGGGGATTTCTCTTTTAGAGAACTATACATTAAATAAAACCATCCTATCAGATGAAGAAAAGAAAAATATAGTTTTTGCAGTTAAAACACTGGGAGCTACAAAGCAATTACAAATGGATAATACTTTAGAAAAGCTAGGAAGTGTTTTTGGCAATATAAACTCTGTAGATTGGGTAGAGGTAGATTTTACACATTGGGGAAGCAATAAAGAAATTGATACAAGGTTCCAAGAGATTAAAACATCGATTTTAAAGCAGAAAATAGTAACATTTCAATACGTGAATTCTAGAAATATTAAAAGTAATCGCTATGTAAAACCTTATAAAATTATATTCAAAGGTCAAGCATGGTATCTATTGGGATATTGTTGTGAAAAGAAAGCTATGAGAGTTTTTAAAATTACCCGTATGAGAAATGTAAAAATTACAGATGAACAATTTGAACGAAGAGAAATTAGTAAATTTTTTAAGGATACTGAAGATAATTATGAATTTTCCATGGTGGAATTGAAGCTAAGATTCAAAAGTAACATGCTATATCGCATTATTGATTTCTATGATGAAAATGAAATTTTAGAAGAAGCAGATGGCAATTATATAGTTACAACACAATTTCCATATGATGAATGGATATATTCCCACATACTATCTTATGGAGATAGGGTGGAAGTTATTGAGCCTGAATTTATTAGAGAAGAAGTAAAAGCAAGACTTAAAAATATACTAAAAACATATATATAATATGACATACTGATGTCATATATACTTTGATATTATAGATACAAATAAAGAAAAAGGAGTGTATCTATAATGGAAAGAATTTATTGTCAAAGCTGTGGTATGCCACTCATTGATGAAAAGGAATTTGGAACAAATGAGGATGGAAGCAGCAATAGAGACTACTGTATCTATTGTTATGAGAAGGGTGCTTTTAAAGGTGATATGACTATGGAACAAATGATTGAATTTTGTGTTCCGCATATGGTTAGAGCTAACCCTTATATGAGTGAGAAAGAGGTTAGAAGCAGTCTAGAAAGATTTTTACCTACATTAAAAAGATGGGATGATAAGTAGATAAGGAGAATAAATGGACTATATTCCTGCAAAAACAATAGTTTCACATTATATTAAAGACAATTCGTGGTTTGGTGTTAATTATAATATGAATATCTATAAAGGATGCTGCCATGGATGTATTTATTGCGATTCTAGAAGTGAGTGTTATGGTATAGATAATTTCGATAAAGTAAGAGCAAAAGAAAATGCAATAAAAATTATTAGAAATGATTTAATAAGTAAGAGAAGGAAAGGTGTTATTGGAACTGGAGCGATGAGTGACCCGTATAACCATTTTGAAAAAGATTTAATGCTTACAGGAAGTGCATTGAATTTAATAAATAGATTTAATTTTGGAGTGGCTATAGCAACTAAAAGTAATCTTATAACCCGTGATATTGATATTTTAAGTAGGATTAAAGAACATTCACCAGTAATCATAAAGATGACAGTTACTACATTCCAAGATGAGCTGTGCAGAAAAGTTGAACCTAATGTTTGTGTTACATCAGAAAGATTTAAGGCTATAAAGGCTCTTTCTGATAAGGGTATATTCACTGGGGTGTTACTTATGCCCATTTTGCCTTTTATCAATGATAATGAAGAGAATATTGTAAGCATAGTAAGGAAGACTGCTGAATGTGGTGGAAAGTTTATCTTTGCATATGGCATGGGCTTAACTCTTAGACAAAATCAAAGAGAATACTTTTATAATCAACTACTAAGATTGTTTCCAGATAAAAATATAGTTCAAAAATACAATACTACATTTGGAAATAGCTATGAATGTTCTTCTCTAGATTCGAGAAAACTTTGGGTGATATTTAAAACTGAATGTGAAAGATTAGGACTACTTTATAAAATGCAAGATATAGTATCAGCTTATAAAGCTGGGTATGATAATAGACAGATAAGCTGGTTTTAATATATATGAAATTTTTAGAATTTAAAACCTTATTAATAGAATTAAGTTGAATACAGTAAAATATTATGCTATTATTAATTAATAAAATTTAATAAGTTATATAACACAGGGGGGCTGGATTGGCCAGCTGAGATTAAGAACCGTAATTCTTTGACCCTAAGAACCTGAACTGGATAATACCAGCGTAGGAAGTTGTTTATCGATGTAATATATTACATATATTGTTGTTGCAATATATGTATAATCTGCTAATTTAAACGCAAATCCTATGGATTTGCGTTTTTTTATTTGGAGTAAAAACTCCATCTGAAGTCAAGAACTCTATTTATAAAGAAAGGAGGTGTAAATGTGAATAAAAGTAATCCTATTGATAAATTTAAAGAGGAGTGCGGAGTCTTTGGAATATTTAGTGAAGATGAAGTAGATATATCAGCCATTTCCTATGTGGCTCTTAGTGCATTACAGCATAGAGGACAAGAAAGTTGCGGTATATGTACATATAGTGAAAATAAAATGAATTGTCATAAGGGGATGGGATTAGTTTCAGATGTGTTCAATAGAGAAGAATTACACAAGTTAATAGGCAAATCAGCTATAGGACATGTAAGGTATTCAACTTTTGGTGAAAGTAATCTAAATAACGCTCAGCCTATCTTAAGTGGGAGAGGTAATAGAGAAATAGTAATTGCACATAATGGAAATATAACTAATGCAATTCCGCTAAAAAAAGAGCTAGAGAATAAAAGAATAGAGTTTGATACTTCAGTAGATTCAGAAATAATCCTAAAGCTAATTGAAAATAAAGATATTAGGCATCTTGAAGCAGCTATAGTAGAAGTTATGAAACAACTTAAAGGAGGCTATGCCGTAGTACTCCTAACTAATGAAGAACTTATTGGATTTAGAGATCCAAATGGTACAAGACCACTATGTATTGGCAAATTTAAAAATTCTTTTATTTTATGTTCTGAAAGTTGTGCCATTGATGTTATTGGCGGGGAACTGATAAGAGATGTCTGTCCAGGAGAAATAGTTACTATTGATTCAGAGGGGTTAAAATCAAATTATTGTCTTGAAAAAACTAGCAGTACAATTTGCGCCTTTGAGTATATATATTTTGCTAGGGCAGATAGTGTAATAGATAAATTAAGTGTATATGAATCTAGAATTAACATAGGTAAAAGGCTGTGGGAAGAATCTCCCGTTGACGCTGATATAGTCATTGGAGTTCCAGAATCAGGAACTACAGCTGCAGTTGGTTTTTCAATTGCCTCTGGCATACCTTATGATATAGGATTAGTAAAAAATCAATATATAGGTAGAACCTTCATAGAACCATTACGAGAAAAACGACAAGCAGATCTTG
>JAYFRK010000400.1:0-3095 GCA_034925975.1 Clostridium sp. | reverse complement strand
AAATTAGTAAGCTATAGGATAGGTGATAGTATGAAGAAAAATGTACTTTCTGTAATATATTTTTTCCCACCTATGGGGGGAAGCGGAGTTCAAAGAACACTAAAATTTATTAAATATATGCCCGATTTTGACTATTTTCCTGTAGTTGAAACAGTAGAAGAAGGACATAATTTTGCCTATGATGAATCACTATTAGATGAAGTACCTAGTACTGTAAAGGTCTATAGATCTAATGCAGGGGAAACATTATGGCTAAGAAATATAATTGAAAAACTTAGTTCTTTAAGAAAAAGAAAGAATACTGAAGATAATAGTGAGGAAAAAGATAGTTCTTCAAATGATTCAAGCCCTTCTTCACCAGGATTAAAGGATAGAGTATTTAGATTTATAGACTCAAATTTTTTTATACCAGATAGTAAAATTAGGTGGTATAAGAATGCAGTAAAAGATGTAGACAAAGTAATTGGAAATGAGAATATAGATTTTATATTTTCATCATCTTATCCATACACTGTTCATTTAATAGCATTGTATGCAAAGAAAAAATATAATTTGCCATGGGTAGCGGATTTTAGAGATCCTTGGGTAGGAAATGTGTTTATGACCGAAGGACATTCAGAAAAGAGGAAAAAGAAAGAAGCTGCCATGGAAGCAGAAGTTATAAAATATGCAGATAAAATAATAATGGTTACTGAGCCTATATGTGATATGTATAAAAAAAGATATCCTGAATATAGTGATAAGTTTGTAACTATAACTAACGGATTTGACAGCGGAGATTATACGAATATAAATACTGTAAGGGAAGATGAATTTACAATATGCTATTCCGGGATTTTAACTGAAGGACAATCACCTGAAACACTTATAAAAGCTATAGAAAAATTAATAGAATATGATAATGAAGTAAAAGAAAATATTAAGATAAAGTTTATTGGATACATGCTAGATGAATACAAATATATGTTTTTAAACTCATCACTTAAAGAAAAACTGTTTGTACTAGATTATATGCCTCACAAGGATTGTTTGGAGCATATGAAAGGTGCTGATATAAACCTTATGATTCTGGCTGATAAAGAAGAAAGTAAGGGTGTATTTAGTGGTAAGATTTTTGATTATATAGGAGTTGAAAAGCCTATATTAGGGATTATGCCAAAGGGTGTGGCATCAAACTTGATTTTACAGAAGGATATAGGTAAATCTTTTAACCATGGAGATGTAGATGAGGTTTATGAATTTATAAAAGAGAACTATTACTTGTGGAAAGAGAATAAAGGTGTCTCTACAAATGCAAAAGAGAAGTGCGCAGAATTTGATAGAATTAATTTAACAAAACAGTTAGTAAATTTATTTGATGATTTAAAATCTAATTGAGGTGTTTTAGATGAAAATTAGTGAAATGATTGAGGCATATGGTGGAATGATATTTGGCAAACAAGACTATTGGCATCCAAATATGATTGCATGCGAAAATATAGTGAAGGATACAATTGGCTGCTACTATGTAGATACAAGGCCAAAACACATATATCCAGGGAAATTTGATGAAAAAAATATACCGTTATTAAATTATAACGGAAAAGATGAGTATTTTCCTGTGACTATAGCACAATATGCCCTTGGAAATTTTGATAAATATATTGATACAAATGATTATAAATATTTTCAGGTATGCAGCAATTGTGCTAGATGGTTTGTGGACAATTTACAAGAGATAAAACCTGGGGTATATGGATATATAAATGATTATGATAATGAGGTATATGGAATTTCTAAACCTTGGTTATCCGCATTAGGACAAGGGCAAGCAATGTCTGTTCTAGCAAGATGTTATAGTGTTGAAAAAAAAGAAGAGTACTTAGAATGTTGTAAAAAGCTTCTTAAATCATTTATTGTTAAAAGCAAAGATAAGGGGGTACTTGCCTACTTAAATGGAGAAATGTTTTACGAAGAGTATCCATCAGCTCAGCCTTCCTTTGTGCTAAATGGTTTTATATTTTCCCTATGGGGTTTATTAGATTTTTATATTGTAGGTAATAATGAAGAAGCTAAAAAGTTATATGAAATAGGGCTAAATACTCTTAAAAATAATTTGCACAATTATAATATTGGTAAAATTAATTGGTCTAAATATGATTTATATACATATAAAGTAACTAATATAACAAGTATATTTTATCATAAACTTCATATTGAACAGTTGAAAGCTATGTATACATTAACTGATGATGATATTTATAAGCATTATTATACTAAATGGGAAAAAGCTAAAAATAATAAATTAATCTATATGATAGCTACTATATATAAAATAAATCATAAGTTATCAGTAAGAAAAGAAAGCAGTTATGTACCTTCACTGAATAAGGAGGAGTAATTCTTATATGAAAATTTGTTTTTTAGGAGATGCAGGAAGTATACATATTCAAAGATGGTGTGAATTTTTTAGAGATAATGGAGATACAGTTTATTTACTAAGCTTTAGAGAAGGAAAAATAGACGGGGTAGAAGTTATTAACCTAGGAAAAGACATGGAAGTAAACAGTTCGGGAGGTAATGTTCATTATCTTAAAAAGGTACCCTATGTAAAAAAAGTAATAAGAGAGATTAATCCAGATGTTGTTAATGCTCATTACTTAACCAGTTATGGATTATTAGGTGCATTATCGGGTTTTAAACCCCTTATTGTGTCTACATGGGGGAGTGATATTTTAGTAACGCCTTATAGAAATGTGGTATACAAAATGCTAACTAAATATGTAATTAAAAAGTGTAACTTATTAACTTCCGATTCAAAATTTATGACTAGAAAAATTATTGAGCTAGGCGGAAGTGAAGATAAGGTTATAACTGCACCTATGGGAATAGAACCTCAGGTATTTAACAGTAGCGGAAGAAATAGAAAAGATAAGATAACTAGCTTTTTAAGTATGAGAACTCTATGTGAAAACTCTAATATAGATGTCATAATAAAAGCTTTTTATAAACTTTCAAATGAATCCAATGATATAGAATTAACTATAGTTAATGATGGAGAGTTAAGAGAAGAATTAAAAAATATGATAGATGAACTTAATCTAAATGATAAAGTA
>JAYFRK010000242.1:0-4173 GCA_034925975.1 Clostridium sp. | reverse complement strand
GAAAAATTAGAGTTAAGATAGGGAATCTTGCTAAGAAAAGTAACTATATATATTGTGAAAAAATTGAAGATATAACTCACATATTTATATAAAAATATTTTTGTATTATGTAAGATTAAAAAAGTATTGAAATATAAAGACAGAAACTATTAAAAAAACACTAAAGTTATCTAAAAAAATAGTGTAAAATAAAGATTAATATATTGAATAATAGTTTTTATATGTTTTGTAGATAATTAATAATAATTAGGAAGTGACAAAGTGAACAATACAGAGCTTTTAATTAACAATTTATCGATGATTGAAAAACTATATGATGTGATAAGGATAATTGATCCCATGAACAAAAGAGTAATGAAATATGAGCAAAATATTTTAACAGTTGAGGAAGATAGCTGCTTTTCATTTTGGAAAAGAGATTCATATTGTGAGAACTGCATATCTATGAGAGCTTTAAATGAAAATAATACCTTTGTAAAAATTGAATATAATAAGGAAAAAATTTATATGATTATGGCATCACCAGTTCATATAGGAAATAATAAATACATAGTAGAAACACTTAAGGATATAACATCAACTGGCGTAATTTGTGATCTGGAAAATAAGAGTATAAATGAAATTAGCAGAGAAATAAGAAAAATGAATGATCATGCCATAAAAGATGAACTTACAGATGTATTTAATAAAAGATATATAAGAGAAAGACTTCCTATTGATATATTGAAAAATTTTACGGAAAAAACTTCACTCTCGCTTATCATGATTGATATTGATTATTTTAAGGAAATAAATGATACTTTTGGACATCTAGCAGGAGATTTTATATTAACAAAGTTTGCGTGGTATTTGAAAGAAAATATAAGAGAAGGTATGGATTGGATAGCAAGGTATGGAGGAGAAGAATTCTTAATAGTTTTAAATAATGTAAGTAAAGAAAAAGCTTTTAAAATCGCAAATAGAATGAGAAAATTTTTAGAAAAACATTCTTTTATCTATGAAAATAATAAGATAAATATAACATCTAGCTTTGGAGTTTATAGTGTTATAGATAAGCAATTAAGTGTGGATGAATTACTAAAAGGAGTAGATAAAAATTTGTATAAAGCTAAAAACTCTGGAAGAAATATAGTGATAAAATAAAAGGATAAAATTAAGAAATAATAAAATAAAAACTTAATTTTATCCATGAATTATTAATGCACATTTTTTAAAAAAAACTATTTACAAGAGAGACTACTTCCTCTGCATTTTGGCTATACCCATCTGCTCCAATATGTTTCCATAAATTTTTATCTAAATTAAAAGGATTTCCTCCAACAATTATCTTTGTATTTTTTAAGTGTTCTTCTTTTTTTACTGCCTGTATCAAGTTAATTAAGGAGTCCACATTATAACTCATGGTAACTGAAAGAGCTAGAATCTCAGCTTTATATAAGTCTATAGCCTTCATTACGCTTTGTGTTGGCATATTGGAACCTAAAAAGTAAGTATTATAGCCTTCTATTTCTAAAAAGTCGGTTATAATCCTTATACCCATGTTATGTAATTCCCCACCAACAGTTAATAATACAATGGAGTGTCCATTTTTAGGTGTGGAATAAATGTATGGATATAGTTGAGCCATAATTTGTTTAGTACAAGTAGTAAAATAGTGTTCTTGGGCTACATCTATTTCTCCTCTTTCCCACATACTTCCTATTACCTTCAAATTATATTCAAATACCTGTAGATAAATTTTTTTAATGCTTGCCCATTTAGCTATTGCTTCAAGAATAAGTTCACTAGCTATATGTTTATTTCCATCTAATATTAAACTAATATATCTATTTTTAATAATTTCTATAAGCACATCAATTTTTGTATCAGAAAGTTCTATATTTTTTCTTTTAAAATTATATCCAAGTCTACTTTTAATATCTGTAATTCCAAGCAAATAATCTGTAGATACTTGGAAATGATTTGAAATTTTTTTTAGCACTTCTTCATCGGGAAATCTAGTACCTTGCTCATAATTTGCAATAGTGGTCTGAGCTAATCCTAAGCTCATAGCTAGATCTTTTTGACGTAAGCCATTTTCTTTTCTTAATTCTCTAATCCTATGTGAAAACTTATTCAAGGTTATTCCTCCTATAAAGTAATAATTATATTTTATCACATTTTGTGTATTTAAACCATAAATATGTAGAACTAAGTATTGAAATATTTCGAATAGAGTTATATACTGAAAGTAATAACACGTTTTGAAATAAAATTTAGGAGGTTCAAAATGGAGAACTATAAAATTTCCATTAATACTCAAGTAAAAATTGCTTTGTTATCAGTAATTGGTTTTATTCTAATGTTCTTAAGCACTCCTTTAATCATTTTCCCATCATTTTTAAGACTTGATATAAGTGATCTGCCAGAAGTTATAGCTTGGATGCAGTTTGGACTTCTTGGTGGAATATTAACAGCCTTATTGAAAAATGTACTCCATTTATTTATTACTCAATCTGCTGGTATTGGGGAACTTATAAATTTTATTGTGGCAAGTCTCTATTTAATAAGCTTAAATTTAGTTTTTAGAAAAGCTAAGAGCTTAAAGATAAGCCTAATAGTAGGCACTATATTTATAGGTATTTTATCTATACCAGTTAATAGATATATTATGTTTCCGCTTTATGAGGCAATATTACATATAAGACCTGAGAATATAGTGTCTTTAGCCGCTAAAAGTAATCCTTTAATAAAAAATTTGAATTTTTATCTTGCGTTAATTATAATGCCTTTTAATTTATTTAAATTTTTAGTTGTATCTATTTTGTCTTATAGTTTAAAAGGCATTTTAAAAATAAAAATATAAAAATTGGGGGTATTATAAATGAAAAGTATTTCTCTATTTAATGAATTGTTTGAAAAGATTGATGGGGATGTTGTGAAATTTACTGATAAAGCTAAGGACTCTCAGCTTAGTATAGGAAATATTAAATATGAAACTAAGGTTCCAAGCTTAGAAAGAATGTGCTATATAATGGAGAGTGTTGTGCTAAATGGCGGCAAAAAGCAAGGAGATGTTTATGCTGGATTTCAAAAGATATCTAGAGCAGAAGCTATATGGGACAGGTTTTTAAAAATGGCTGATAATGTAGATAACCTGTACGTCTTTGGTGAAAGGGATAAACTTCTTCCTTCTCACCAAAATATAAAATTTGTTTATCTCCCTAAGAATCATCCTCTAGTTAGAGAATGGTTTTTAGTTTTAGATATAAAATATATGAGAAACATGATGACGGCTTATGATTTAGATGGTTTTGGTGTAAAACCGTTGGAATTAGATAGAAACTTCAAAGGAGCAAAAACTGTAAATTCAAAGATAATAGATGAAGCTGTAGCTCTATTAAAGCAAGTTATTTGATTAAGTTTAGTCTAAGGTAATTGTTTCTAAAGATAAAACAGATTTCCATTAAGATTTTAAAGGAGATCTGTTTTTTTATTTATCATAAAAATTAAAAAAATATAACAGCTTAATTAGGCTGATTTGGAAAATGTTGTTGACAACTTTATTCTACAACTGTAGAATAAGAATATATTCTACAGTTGTAGAGGAGGTGAAAAAAGTGAAGACTATACCTAAAATTTCTGATTCTGAATGGGAGGTAATGAAAGTGTTATGGAAGGAATCTCCTTTAACATCAAGCCAAGTTGTGGAGAGGCTTAAACCCATTACTAAATGGAGTCCTACAACCATTTATACACTAATTAATAGACTTGTTAATAAAAAAGCAATCAGAATTCAAGAGGGCTCATCCCCTTATATTTTATATCCTCTAATATCTAAGGAGGATTGTTCTAAAAAAGAATGTTCATCTTTTCTTAAAAAAGTGTATAATGGCTCTTTAAATCTTATGCTATCTAATATAGTTGAGGAACATAATCTATCTAATGAAGAAATAGAAGAGCTTAAAAATATTCTTGATAAGAGCAAAGATAGGAGATGATATTATGGAAAAACTAACATTAATTTTTAATTGGATAATAGTATCATCTGCTGTTGCAAGTTTTCTAGTAGGGATAATCCTATTTGTAAAACTAATTATTAAAGATAAACAAAGTGCCAGCTGGCATTATTATATTTGGTTCATATTAGTATTAAGATTGTTAATTCCTTATGCACCAAATAGTTCAATAAGT
>JAYFRK010000293.1:0-3649 GCA_034925975.1 Clostridium sp. | reverse complement strand
AATATAATACTAGTTTTCAAAAAAAGTTATATGATTGTGAATTAATGTTCCAGGAAGAGATTGATTTAAGTCTTGAAGATATGTTCATTTACTCTATTGGAGGTGATATTGATTATGAAGAGATATTTAAATAAAGCCCTCCTTTATAAAGAGTGGAAAAGTGTAAAATGGCTATCAATTATGTTTTTGTTTCAGGTGAGCTTACAATTAATTGTTCCATTTATTAATAATGTGCAGTATTTAAAAAAATCTATTAATAGAGGGGAATATAAATATAGTGATTATGAATATTTTTTTACCAGTTTTTTTAGAAATAATAGAGCAGAAATAGAATTTACAGTAATTACCTTGATAATTATAGGAACTTTTATAGTAGGGATGGACATTATGGGGAGAAGATATGACACTATAGGGTCTATGCCATTTAAAAGAGAAGAGATAATAATAACAAAATGGATAGTAGCAGCTTTGACTACAATAATACCTATTTTTTTAAGTTTTGTAATAATAAAGATTATGTACTTATGTAATAAAGATATTTTAAGTCCTTATATAAATGGGAATATAATTGAACAGTGGGCTTTGATTAATAGTCTTACTTATCTATTTATTATAAGTTTTATAATGTTCATACAAACTTTATTAGGTAAGAACATACTAGGAGGGATTATTGGTTCAATATTTTTATTACTTCCTTTGGGGTTAGGGGTTTTAATTAGAGGATTTACAGAAATTATGACTTATAATCCTGAGGTATTTACAAGAGATGGATACAATAACTTCATTAATGAAATGGATAGGTTTTTTAGTAATATATCTTTAGGGTTCTACAATAATGAGAACATAGGTTTTAATTTATCAATCTATAAAAGGGAGCTTATTTTAGCAATATCCATTATAATCGTATTAGTTTTAATGGTATACTCATTCAAAAATTTACCCTTTGAAAGAATAGGATATGTGGTAATCTATAGACCATTAGAGCTTATATTAAAAATAGGAGTCTCTGTTTGCTTTGGTCTTGTGGGAGGGACAATAGCTTCAGGATTTATATCATCCTATTATGAGCTTTATAGAGTAGTAAACTCTAATAATATTAAGGAATATCTGCCTGTAATTGATAAAGCTATAAGTTTAACAGTTTTAATAGCACTTCTATGTGGATGCATTGTGTATGTAGTAACTGGTAAAATCATTGAAGCAAATAAAAAATAAATATATATAATTTATTTGAAAGAGAGGTTTAAAGATGAATATATTAGAAGTTAAAGATGTAAAAAAGCATCTTGGTAAGAGAGAAATAATAAAAGGAATAACCTTTAATGTAAAGGCTGGAGAGATTTTTGGGTTCTTGGGACCAAATGGAGCAGGAAAAACAACAACTATAAGAATGTTAGTTGGACTTATCCATCCCAACTCAGGAACCATAGCAATTAATGGACATGATATTGAAAAAGAAAGAGAAAAAGCTTTAGAAGCAGTTGGTGCAGTAGTTGAAAATCCTGAACTGTATACATATCTTTCAGGAAGAGAAAATTTAATGCAAATTGCAAGAATTAGAAAAATTGAAAAAGATTATGTGGAGAAGATTATAGAATTAGTAAATCTTAAAGAAAGAATAGATGATAAAGTTAAAAAGTATTCACTTGGTATGAAGCAAAGATTGGGACTTGCAGCAGCACTTATTGCAAAGCCAAAACTTCTAATTCTAGATGAGCCTACCAATGGATTAGACCCAACGGGAATAATGGATTTTAGAGACATAGTTAAAAAGGCAGCAAGGGAAACTGGTGCAGCTGTATTTATATCATCACATATTTTAAGCGAAGTTCAAATGGTTTGCGATACTGTTGCTTTTATAAATGATGGAGTAATAAAGTCCGTTGAAAGTATAAGAGGAGAAGTTGTAAAGGATAATACAGAAAATATAGTTCTATCTGTTAGAGAGAAGGAAGAGTGTCAAGAAATATTAAAGAAATTAGAAATTGTTCATGATATTTCCTGGGAAAGTGATATGATAAAATGTACTGTTGATAAGGATTCTGTACCTGAAGTTATATTTAAACTTGCTGAAGCAGGTATTCATATAGAAGAAATTTATAAGAAACATGCAGAACTTGAAGAGAGATACATGGAACTTGTAGAAGGGGGTAAGAGATCATTATGATGTTTACACTAATTAGAAATGAAATGATAAAATTAATGAGTAGAAAAAAGACAGTTATAATAACTATTGCATTTGCAATTTTAGTAGCATTTATAGGTTTTGCTATGTATAAGACATCAGAAAGCATGAAGGAATGGAATAAACAAGAGCGTAGAATACAAAATGAACAAGAGAATATAAAGCACTTAGAAGAATTTAAAAAAGATCCTAAAATTCCTGAAGAGGAAAAGAAACGTTTTGATGAGGATATTAAGCAATCCTACGAAAAGATTGAAGAGATTAAAAAAGAAAAACAAGGTGTAAAACCTGATTGGAGAGTAACTTTAAAGAAAGAAATAAGTGGAATGGAAGCACAATTAAAGGATACTCAAATAAGAGAACAAGACAAAGAGTCTATAAAATTAGAGCTTATGAACAAGAAATACTTATTAGAAAATAATATACAGCCAGAGTATAATTCATATGATGTAACAGCAACTGCGTTTATAAGACAATTATTTGAAATACTAGGAGCAATTTTCCTTGCGGTTGGAGTAATTATATTTAGTTCAGATATGGTATCAGGAGAATATACTCCACCTACTATGAAATTCTTGCTGACACAGCCAGTTTCAAGGGGAAAGGTATTATTTTCAAAATTTATAGCTTTAATACTTTCTTCTTCAATAATTATAGTGGCGATAGAAATTTTAGCATTCTTAATCATGGGGCTTATATTTAGTTTTGGAAATATGGACTATCCAGTAACTACAGGAACTAGGTTTATGTATGATTTAACTGTTAAAGGCGAAATGGGACAAAAAGCAATAACAGCAATAGCCGGAAGTTCTCACATTATACCTATGTGGAAATATATAGTTCAAATGTTTGGAATTCAAATATTATTTATAATAGCATCAGCATCTTTTGCATTCTTATTATCAACTGTTGTAAAGAGCAGTATGGTATCTATGGCAAGTACTACAGTTATAATAATAGCATTTACCATAGCTCAAACAATACCTTATATAAATAAATATGCTCATTACTTATTTACTACTTTTGGAGATCCTTCAAAAATAATAACAGGAAATATTGCACTAAGGTCTAAAAATCCTGTTATTACACCAACTTTCTCTATAGCTATACTTTTAGGATGGACAATAGTAAGTTACGTTATTTCCCATGTAGTATTTAAAAAGAGAGATATATTGATATAAACAGAGTTCTTGGCTTTAGAGGGAGTTTTTACTCCCACTGAAGGTTAGAAATCGTTATCCAGGGACGTAACCGAGTCATCGGATAAAATATTTTAGACCTTACTAGAATTTACTAGTAAGGTCTTTAAAATTAATTAACTTCTGTTAGAAAGCTCCAATAACGCTTTGGCATATGTCCCTTTTGAAGTTTTGGATTTATTCTATCCTTAATAGTGGTGCTTTTGAAATAGCTTTTCCATAATTCTTCATAAAGAGAATTACCATGCTTGCTAAGCAAGGTTAA
>JAYFRK010000645.1:0-3561 GCA_034925975.1 Clostridium sp. | reverse complement strand
AATACATTTAATATTATAAAGAAGTGTACTATGGCAATAGTTGGTATAGGCAATATAGCTAAAAAATCTTCTAGCTATATGCAAAGCTATCTAAATGAAGAAGAAATTAAAAAGATAGAAGAAAATAAGGGTGTTGGTGATATATGTTTGCAAGCTTACACAGTAGATGGTGAGATAATAGGAGAAGGTATAAGCAACAGAGTTATAGGGATAAGTATGGAAGATTTAAAGAAAATTCCAAAAGTGATAGGTATAGCTGGAGGAAAAGATAAAGCTGAGGCTATACTTGGTGCGCTAAGAGGAGGATTTATAGATGTTCTCATTACTGATAATATAGCCGCTGAAAATATATTAAATATTATTAGTAAGCCATAGTATTAAAGTTTGGGGGTGTAGATGGTGTATGAGAATTATCTTTTAGGTATTGATGCAGGTACCTCTAATATAAAGGCAGTAGTATTTAATCTTAAGGGAGAAGAACTCTTTGTAGAAGAAAAAAATAATACTATCATTACTAAACATAGAACTTGGACAGAACAAAATATGAACTTATTATGGGAAGATTTTTGTTTCGTAGTAAGAAATGTTTTGATTAATAACGGTATAAATCCTAAGAGCATACTTGGTGTGGGAATAACAGGACAAGGAGAAGGCTGCTGGCTTATAGATAATCAAGGTAATCCTGTAAGAGACGCAATACTGTTGTCTGATGGAAGAGCTATAGATATAGTTGAAAGTATAAAAACGGATGAAAAGATGACCTGCAAAATTAAGGGAATAACAGGTTCTCATCCTTTTCCGGGAGCTACTTCGATTATACTGAAATGGCTATCCATGCATGAAAAGGAAACATTGGATAAAGCTTATGGGTGCATATTTTGCAAGGACTGGCTAAGGTATAAGTTAACTGGAAGTTTATGCCTTGAAACTACAGATACATCAACATCTTTGTTAGACTTAATAACCGGAGAAATATCAGAAGAGATATTGGACATATTGGGAATTGGTGAATATAAATTCCTATTTAAGCCTCTTTCTAATTCTTGTAAGCTTGTAGGAAGAGTTACGAAAGAAGCTTCTGATTTAACGGGGCTTTTAGAAGGAACTCCAGTATCAGCTGGACTTATGGATATTGTAGCAGCAGCGGTTGGAATGGCAGCAGTAGAAGAAGGTGACAGTTGTACTATTTTAGGAACAACCTGTTGCAATAGTGTTGTAAGAAAGAGCTGCTATGTTAATGGAGAAAATACTTCGGGGTTTGAGTGTCACGCGATACAAGATCTTTACTTAAATGTAATAGCTTCTATGGCAGGAACACCAAACTTAGATTGGGCAATAAATACATTTTTCCAAAGCGAAAAAGAAGAGGCAAAAAAAATAGGAAAAGATATATATGAAATTTTAGAGGAATCCATAAAAGACATAGCTCCAGGTTCAGGAGGAATAATCTACCACCCATATATAAGTACTGGGGGAGAAAGAGCACCTTTTTTTAACCCAAATGCTAGAGCACAATTTTTTGGCATTTCGTCTAATGCAAATAAACATCATATATTAAAATCAATATATGAAGGGGTTGCACTATCTATTAAAGATTGTTTGCAGGATGTTGAAAGTAAGGGCAGGATATACTTAGGAGGAGGAGGAGGAAAAAGTTATTATTGGGCTCAGATAATAGCGGATTGTACAGGAAAAGAAGTGGTAATACAAAGCGGAAAAGAATATGCAGCAAAAGGAGCAGCTTTATCTGCAGGAGTTGCAATGGGAGTTTACAGTAGTATAAGTGAAGCAGCCTTAAGTGTTCTGCGTATAAAGAAGACTTTTATACCAAATGAAAAAAATAAAGTCATGTACGATAAAATTTACAAATTATATAGAGGTTTAAGAGAAATAGAATCTCATTATTGGAATCTCAGAAGTGAAATTTTTCATGGAAATTAAATAGATTAAAAGTAAAAAGTTATTATCAATGTAAAAACTAAAGTTAGCTTAAATTAGATTTAAATAAAATTATATGAGGTGATTTGGATGGGAAATTATTTAAAAGAGAAAAATGATGTAATACAAGCTGGTAAGTCAATGCTAAAGGAAGGATATACTGTGGGAACGTGGGGAAATATAAGCGTTCGTTCAGATGATGGAAAGTATATGATAATAACTCCAAGTGGAGTAGATTATGAAATCATAACCCCTGAAATGATGTCAGTAGTGGATATGGATGGAAACTTAATTTCTGGTAAAAAGCCTTCTATCGAAGCTGGACTTCACCTTGCTATATATAAGAAAAGACAAGATGTAAATGCTATTATGCATTCACATTCCATATATACTTGTGCAATAGCAGCTACAAGAGAAGAGGTTCCTCCTGTATTAGACGAAATGGCGCAGATAGTTGGAGGTGGAATAAAGGTTGCTGAGTATGCACTTCCAGGATCAGCAGAGCTTGCTGAAAATTGCGTGACCGCTCTTGGAGATAGAATGGCAGTATTACTTGCAAACCATGGAGGAGTATGCGTTGGAAGAGACATGAAAGATGCTTATAAGATAACTAAAGTTGTAGAAGTTTCTCTTCAATCATATTGTCTTGCAAAGAGTATAGGAAGTCCTGTAACGCTTTCAGACGAACAAGTAGGCTTCATGAGAGATTTCTTTTTAAACGCTTACGGAAAATAAAGCGGCTATGTTTTAAGAGATTATTGATTTTGTATAATATCGAAAATAATTCTAAATTTAGTATAACAAAAGAGAGAAGGGGACAGAATGAGAGCTTTAGTTACTGCTGAAATAAATGAGAGTATAGTAAATGAACTTAAAGACTATATGGAACTTACCTATGAAGGATGGGTAAAGAAATTAAGAAAGCTTACAGAAGATGAAATGATTCATTATCTTAAAGACAAAGAGATTTTAATTACAAGCTATGATCCTATTACAAGAAAAGTTATAGAAGCTTGCCCAAAGCTAAAATTAATAGCTTGTACTAGAGCTAATCCTGTAAATATAGATATTGAATGTGCAAGAGAAAGAAACATCCCTGTTTTGTATACTCCTGGAAGAAATTCAGATTGCACAGCAGAATTTACCATAGCATTAATGTTAAGTATAGGAAGAAAAATTCCAATGGCCTATAAAAGCTTAAAGGATGGAAAACACTTGTCAGAAGAAAATACAGAAAGCCAAATTAAAGATGGCTTAAAAGAAGATATAACTTGGGCCCTTGGACCTGGAACACCATATATAGAGTTTAAAGGAATGCAACTTAAGGGCCATACCTTAGGACTTTTAGGATATGGAAGTATAGGAAAAAGAGTTGCAAATATTGCAAGAGCTTTTGGAATGAACATATTTATATATGATCCATTTGTTTCAGAAATTGAATTAAATGACAATGTTCAAACAAAGGTCTCTTTTGAAAAACTACTTAGAGAATCAGATTTTATAAGCTGTCACTGCAAAGTTGATGAAAGTACACGAGGGCTTATAGGTAAAGAAGCATTTGATATGATGAAAAGTACAGCTTATTTTATAAATACTTCAAGAGGGGCTATAGTAGATGAAGAA
>JAYFRK010000062.1:0-4014 GCA_034925975.1 Clostridium sp. | reverse complement strand
CGACTTGCATGTGTTAGGCACGCCGCCAGCGTTCGTCCTGAGCCAGGATCAAACTCTCAATTTAAAAGTTTAATCTTACTCAAATTTATTGACTGGCATTTCTTTTTACCTTAATTCTGTTTAATTTTCAAAGACCATTTTAATTTTCGTCATCTTTCGACAACTTATTCATTATATCATTCTATCATCACCGTGTCAAGAACTTCTTTAAGTTTATCGAATAAACTCGTAATCAGTAAACCCGTAAACCTTCGAAAGCTTGACTACATAGCATTTACTGCGTTGTGTCTCAGCGACGACAATGAATATATTATCAAAACAGTAAATGTGTCGTATATTGTATTTATTCATTTATATAAAATAGAGTTCATATATTTCAATATATCTCTTAATTACTCATTTTTTTATATACTGACACTCCAGGAGCAGTATACATTTAATTATAATATAAAATAAAGAGACAGTGACTTTATCACTGTCCTTAATTATTTATTCTATAAAATGTTTTATGGTCTCTCCATTTACCATTTATATATAAATACTTTTCACTAACCCCTATCTCTTTAAATCCGCATTCCTTTAGTACCCTCTGTGACCTTATATTATCTACTAATGTACTTGCCTCTACTCTATGCAACTCCATATCATCAAAAGCATAATCTAATACAAGCCTTAAAGCTTCCTTCATATATCCTTTTCCTTGTTTTCTTTCATCTATTGAATAGCCAACAAATGAATTTTGGAATACTCCTCTTATTATATTACTTAACTGAATTTTTCCAATTAAATTTTTGTTTTCATATATTCCAAAGTTTACACTAGTTCCATTCAAAAATTGTTTATAACTTTCTGATAGACCTTGTATTTGACCATCTAGAGTATAAAATTCTTTATCCCTAGATGGTTCAAATGGTTCTAAGTAATTCTTATTTCTTAAATAATAGTCAAGAACCTGTTCTGCATCTTCTGGAGTAAGTATCTTAAGTTCTATATTTTTGCCTTTTAATCTTAGAATATTAATATTATTATTCTTTTTAAAATCATCTATATCTACACCAAATATAAACTCATTTTTTCTTATGTTGTTAAGTATGTAGCTTCCCCAAAGTACACCTTCTAATATAAATCCTAATTCTACAAAAGGACTTACTATTATATCTTCATCAGTAATTACATTTATCTTATAAAACTTCATATTATTAAATAAAGATGATGCAACTAACTCTAATGCTTTTTTTAATAGACCACTATGTTCTTTATTATTTTTATAAAAACTTATTCTAAGACAACAGTATTTATTATCCTGATTAATTTCTACCAAAAATATTCTTCCCAGGCTGATTCCAAATTTATCTTGAATTATGTATTCTTTATCTTTTATTTGGTTAATTTTTATTTCCCCTTTTTCTTCTTTAAACATTTCACCCTCTCCTACTTTTATCTGGTATTTTTTTAGTGTTTATATAAATTAAGTATGTAAATATTACACTTAATGTTAAACTTAAAGGAATTATATAATAGGTTTTGTAGGTTCCAATAGAATCATTCAAAATTCCTATTAATATATTTATAATCATGCTCATAAATGACGCTGCAGTTATCACTAACCCTGTAACATAAGCAGTATTCTTCTTAAATACTTGATTTATACTTAAAACCATTGTTGGGAAAATGATAGCAAAAAATATTCCTGAGACTGAAATCATTACAATGCCTCTTTCTCCAATTAGTAATCCTATCATATATAATATAGCGGCTAAAGCTACTGACAGCAGAACACTCTTCATATATCCTATCTTTTCAACTATAAATCCACCTAATAGCCTTCCTACTGTAAATGTCCCGAAAAATAAGGCTGCATATATAGAAGTCTTATTTTCATTATATTTATAGCAATCATGCATGAAATTTACAAACCAATTTCCTGTGTTACTTTCTGCAGCTACATAAAACCCTAAAGCAAACATATATAGATATATAAACTTATTTTTTAATATTTCCTTATTATCTATCTTATTATCCTCTTTAGATATATGTGGTTGTGGAATATTAACAAATAAAAATCCTATAAACATAATAATTGAAGTTATTGCTATAAACATATATATTTGTCTCCAAGTTATACCTTTATAAAGCATAATACCCGCAACTCTTTGAGTTAATGTTGCACCTAGACCATATGAAAAATGAGTTAGATTCATTAGTATTGCTTGAAATCCTATAGCTATTACAGGTATTATAGTGTTAGTTGCAATACCTATGAATGCTTGTCCTGTATTTAGTAAAAATAATTCTATTAAATATATCGCAAAATTTTTAGAAAAATATAATCCTATAGGTGCAAGAATCATAATCATAAATCCGAGAATAAATACCTTCTTTTGCCCTATCTTTTCACACAATATTCCTCCAACAAAAGTAAAGATCATATATCCAATAGAACATATCATTAAAGTTGTAGCAATCCCCTTATTATCTATAGAAAACTCTTTTTTAATTATAGGAACAAAAGGCCCTCTTACATTATCGCACATAGCAGATAAAAACATCATTAAAAAAATATATATTATTGCTATTATATTTTTGTTTTTACTCATCAAATCCAATCCCCTCAATAATAAAACCACACTAGCAGTAATATTATTAACCTTAAAGAACTATTCGTTAATTATATCTTTTATTACTTCACTTGCAATTATTAATCCACCTACTGAAGGTACAAATGCAATACTTCCAGGTGCTTTTTTTCTCATATTAGTTTCTTCTGGACTTATTCTAGGTTTTATTGGTTGCTCCTCAGAATAGACTACTTTTAGTTTTTTTATATTCTTTTTCTTTAATTCATGTCTCATTACTTTAGCTAGTGGACAGACACTAGTTTTATATACATTAGACACTTTTATTTTTGTAGGATCTAACTTGTTTCCCATTCCCATGCTACTTATAAGTCTTATATTATTTTTCTCACACCATACGGCTACTGAAATTTTAGATGATATTGTATCTATTGCGTCTATTACATAGTCTGCACTTTTGTCTATAAGACTACTAATATTGCTTTCATCTATAAAAACTTTATTAACTATAACATTACATTTAGGATTTATATCTAAAATTCTACTTTTCATAACTTCAACTTTTGGCTGTCCTATAGTACTGTTAGTAGCAATTATTTGTCTATTTATATTTGTAATATCTACTTCATCCTTATCAACTAGCACTATAGTTCCTACACCACTTCTTGCAATAGCTTCAGTAGCAAAACCACCTACCCCTCCTACACCTAAGATTACTACTTTACTATTTTTTAGTTTTTCAATATTTTCTGAACCTATTATTCTTTCAGTCCTACTTAAAAAGTGTTGCATTATTTACTCTCCTTCTAATTTATTAATATTTAAATTGAATCCATTATTTATTATACCAAAATAATATAAATGAATAATATTTAATATTTTAAAATAAGTTTACCTTTAATTACAGAATAAAAAAAACTGCGAAATTATTCACAGTCCTAAGTATATTTAAATTTTTTACAAGCTAAAATTTAAATATAAATATATCCAATATACAAACAGAATTAAAGGAGCTGCAAACCTTTTACGCAAGTAATACTTTTTCCATACACGTTTACAATGTGCACATTTCTCCGTAAGCATTCTTGGTTAAGATTTGCATCGTTATTCTCTTTCATATAACCTTATTAATTATACGATTCTTTAAGCTTATATACATCAAAAAATAGCGATATCCTTTAGATTCTGTTATAAGCATCAATTAGTGTATTAACGTAATTTTCAAAATTTAATATACTCTTATTATATCATCTTATGAAAATTTTCTCAATTAAATATACAATATGTACTTTATCAATTAACTTCAATAATATTAGTTTATATTACATATAAATTTATAATTTTTGACTTTTCTTAATAAATATTTATATAATAAAATTACTTTTTTAACTTATAAGTCTTATATTGTAAAAATTTTTAGCTTATTTTATTCTGGTGT
>JAYFRK010000502.1:0-8216 GCA_034925975.1 Clostridium sp. | reverse complement strand
ATATGCCTAATGTTTTTATGTAATAAACTGAAAATTTATTTAATTACAAGATAACAAAAATAATAAGTTAAAACTTATTATTTCTTATAATTTATAATCTTAAAAAATATAAGGGGGAATTTTAGTGAAGAAGAGAATACTAGCAGTAGTAATGACTGCAACATTAGCAGCATCTGTTATGTTGACTGGCTGCGGTGGTGGAGACAAAAAAGGGGCAACTGATGCAGGAAAAGGACAAGCAAATGTGCAAGCTAATGGAACATTAAATTTGGACTTGCCAGAAATTAAAAGCTTAGACTCAGCTCAAGGTCAAGACGTTGCATCCTTTACACCTATTAATGCTGCCTTTGAAGGACTAGCAAGGGTTAATGATGGCAAATTAGAACCAGCAGGATCAACTTGGAAAGTATCAGAAGATGGAAAAACTTATACTTTTACATTAAAAGACTTTAATTGGTCTGATGGAAAAGCAGTAACAGCAAAAGATTTTGAGTATTCATGGAAGAGATTAGTTAACCCAGCAACTAAGGCACCTTATGGAACATTCCTTAATGGAATAGTTAAAAATGCAGAAAAAGTTTCTGCAGGAAAAGCTAAACCAGAAGAATTAGGAGTAACTGCAAAAGATGATAAAACTTTAGTAGTTGAATTAGAAAGACAAGTTCCTTATTTCTTAGAAATGGTAGCCTTCCCATCATTGTATCCAGTAAGAGAAGATATAGTTAAGGCTCAAGGAGATAAATACGGTACAGATCCAACTAAGATGGTATTTAACGGACCTTTTGTAGTAACAGATTGGCAAAAGGGAGCAAAAATGACATTAAAGAAAAATGATAAATACTATGATGCAGCAGCAGTAAAACTTGGTACAGTTACATTACAAGATATAAAAGAATTACAAACAAAATATCAAATGTTTACAGCAAAACAATTAGATGCTATTCCAGGTACTGGAGAATATGCTCAAAAGCTTAAAGATGATGCAGCAGCAGGAAAAATTGATTTTAGAGAAGCAAAACAACCATCATCATTCTATATGATGTTTAATATGAATGGCAAAAATAAATTACTTACAAATAAAAATATAAGACTTGCATTATCATTAGCTATCGATAGAGATGCTTATGTTAACAAAATTTATAAAAGAGGATTTGTATCTTACGGTTTAGTTCCAGATGTAATTAAATGTGGAGATAAAAACTACAGAGCAGAGGTTCAAGAACCATTAAAAGCTGTAATAGACCAAAAGAAAGATCCTAAAGCATTATTTGTACAAGGATTAAAAGAACTTGGACTAAATCCAGATCCATCTAAACACACATTAAAATACTTAGGACAAGGAAATACTGCTTTTGACAAACAATCAGGTGAATTCTATCAAAACCAATGGCAAACAAAGCTTGGAATAAAGATAGTATTAGAATCACCAGCAAGTTTCTCAGATTATTTAGTTAAGGCTCAAGCAGGAGAATTTGAAATAGCTACTTCAGGTTGGGGTGCTGATTACAATGATCCAGATTCATTTATATCATTATTCCAAAAAGATAATGGAAATAACCACAGCAAATACTACAATCCAAAATATGAAGATATATTAAAGAAATTAGCTGCTGAAACAGATAGTGCTAAGAGAGTAGAATTATTCAAACAAGCAGAACAACTTCTTGTAGTTGAAGATGCTGGTATAGCTCCAACATTCTACAAAGATTTAAAAGCAGCAAAACAAAAATATGTTCAAGGAATACAATATCCAGCATTTGGACCAAACTATGAGCTTAAATGGGCTTATGTTGAAGGAAAATAATTTTAACATTTAAGGAATTGTTTAATACTACAACAAGGAACTCCTTGTTGTAGTATTTATGTATTATTTATACATATTATGTAACTTTAAAAGGTTGAAAATAATGCTAAGAATTTGTATACTAATTCTAATGTTTTATATAAACTTTTATAGTAGGTGGATTATATACTTAATGCTTCAGGGAGGAGGAAAAAAATGGCAAAGTACATACTAAAAAGAATAGGTTATATGTTAATAACACTATGGGTTATCATAACTGCTACCTTTTTCTTAATGAATAATATACCCGGAGATCCAGTAATGGTTAAAGCACAAAAACTACCTCCGGAAATGCAACAAATTATGAAACAGCAATATGGATTAGACAAGCCATTAACAACTAGATATGTTATATATTTAAAAAACTTAACTAAGGGACAATTGGGGGATTCATTTATAACTCCTGGATATAATGTTCAAGAAATAATAAGAGATAAATTTCCTAATTCAGCAAGGTTAGGTTTACAAGCAGTTTGTGTAGGATTAGTAATAGGAATAATATTAGGAATTATAGCTGCATTCAAGAGAAACACTAAGGTGGATTATTTTGTAATATTTCTAGCTATACTAGGTGTTTCCATACCTAGTTTTGTTCTTGCAGCTTTACTTCAAAAAGGTTTAGGTGGAAGAGGTGGCCTTCCTATAGCTGGATGGTACAATCCAGGTGAAGGGCTTCAAGGTTTCAAGTTTACAATATTGCCAACCATTGCACTATGTTTTGGTAGTATAGCAACTTATGCGAGATACATGAGGACTTCAGTACTTGATGTTATTGGACAAGACTATATAATTACAGCGCAAGCTAAAGGTGTTTCTAAGGTAGCTATTGCTTGGAAACATATAATTAGAAATGCTATTCTTCCTATAATAACAATATTAGGACCACAAATAGCAGCTGTAATAACTGGATCCATAGTAATAGAGAGAATTTTCTCTGTTCCTGGAATGGGAAACTCAATGATAGATTCTATATTGACTAATGATTATAACATTATAATGGGATTAACTATCTTCTATTCTGCTTTATACATTGTTTCTTTATTGATAGTGGATATTATGTATTCAGTAGTAGATCCAAGAATAAGGTTAACAGGTGAGAAGAGATAGGAGGAGCATTTAATGGTGGAATTAAATAAAGAACAGTTTGAGATAATAGGTTGCGATGGTTCTGATTCAGAAGCTATTTTAAGACCAAACATGACCTATTGGCAAGATGCGTGGAGAAGATTAAAGCAAAACAAAGTTGCTATATTTTCTATGGTATTACTTTGTTTAATAATTTTAATGTGTATAATAGGACCATACATCACTCCGCATCCATATACAGAACAAATTCTTGAAAACATAAATTTAACGCCAAGTAAGGAATATTGGTTTGGAACAGACAACTTAGGAAGAGATTTATTCTCAAGGCTTTGGATAGGCGGAAGAGTATCTATTGCTATAGGTGTAATAGGTACTATTATAGAAGTTATTATTGGATGTATATATGGTGGTATAAGTGGATACTTTGGTGGCAGAGTAGATAATGCCATGATGAGAGTAGTAGAAGTATTAAACAGTATACCATATATGATAGTAGTTATTTTGATTTCTATATTCCTTGGAAAAGGTATGATAGCAATGCTGATTGCTCTATGTATAACTGGATGGACAGGAATGGCTCGTATGGTAAGAGGACAAGTTATGCAGCTAAAGCAATCAGAATATGTTTTAGCGGCTCAAGCACTAGGTGGAAGTTCTTCAAGAATAATACTAAAGCATTTAATACCAAATACCATAGGAATAATAATTGTATATATGACTTTTGATATACCAGGATTTATATTTGCAGAGGCCTTTTTAAGCTTTATAGGCCTTGGAATACAACCTCCTTCTACAAGCTGGGGTGCTATGTGTTCATTTGGACAATCAGTAATGGATTTCTATCCACATGAATTGATTTTCCCTGCAGTTGCAATCTGTTTAACAATGTTAGCATTTAATTTATTAGGTGATGGACTAAGAGACGCATTAGATCCAAAACTTCGTCAGTAGGGAGGCTTGAATATGTCTAAATTATTAGAGGTAAAAAATTTAAGAGTTTCTTTCCACACATATGCTGGTGAGGTTCAATCTGTAAGAGGTGCAAACTTCGATTTAGAAAAAGGAGAAACACTAGCTATAGTTGGAGAATCAGGATGTGGAAAGACTATAACATCTAAAAGTATTATGAGATTAATACAGATGCCCCCAGGAGAAATAAAAGAGGGGTCAGAAATATTATTCAATGGAAAAGACATAGTAAAAATGTCTGATAAGGAATTAAGATCCATTAGAGGTGGAGAAATCAGTATGATAGGTCAGGATCCAATGACTTCTCTTAACCCAACTATGAAAATAGGTAAACAAATAGCAGAAAGCTTAATTATCCATAGAGGTATGAATAAAGATGAAGCTTTAAAAGAAGCTTTAAAAATGCTACAACTTGTAAACATTCCTAATGCTGAAAAAAGAATTGATCAGTATCCACATGAATTTTCAGGTGGAATGAGACAAAGAGCTATGATAGCTATAGCTCTTGCATGTAATCCTAAAATATTAATTGCTGATGAACCTACTACAGCATTAGATGTAACTATTCAGGCTCAGATAATGGATCTTATAAGTGATTTGCAAAAAAAATTAGGAACAGCAGTTATATTAATAACTCACGATTTAGGCGTGGTTGCTAATGTAGCTCACAAAATACAAGTTATGTATGCTGGTCAAATTATAGAAAAAGGTGTTACACAAGAAATATTCTATAATCCAAAGCATCCATATACATGGGCATTGCTTCAATCTGTTCCAAGACTAGGAACTAAGAATAAAGACAAGTTATATTCCTTAAAGGGAACTCCACCAGATTTAATACAACCTCCAAAAGGATGTCCTTTTGCATCTAGATGTGAATACTGTATGAAAATCTGTAGAGAACAAATGCCAGAGACAACAAGAATAAGTGATACTCATGAAGTTGCTTGTTGGCTTCAACATGAAATGGCACCAAAGGTGGATCCTCCAAAGGGTATAGGAGGTGCAGCTGATGAGCAATAAAAGATTAGAAAAGGATCTTAATGTAGACTTAATACAAGTAAAAAATCTAAAAAAGTATTTTAAAGTTGGAAAAGATGCTACGTTAAAGGCGGTTGATGATGTAAGTTTTAATATAAAAAAGGGAGAAACTTTAGGATTAGTTGGTGAGTCAGGATGTGGAAAGACAACCTGTGGCAGAACGGTTTTAGGACTTTACTCAGCAACTGGAGGAGAAGTATTATTTGAGGGAGTAAATATACACGATTTAAAAGGATCACAAAAAAAAGAATTTACTAAAAACGCTCAAATAATTTTCCAAGATCCATATGCTTCTCTAGATCCAAGAATGACAGTTGGGGATATAATAGCAGAAGGTATTGATATTCACGGATTATATACAGGACAAGAAAGAACAGATAGAATATATAAACTACTTCAATTAGTAGGATTGAATAAAGAACATGCTTCAAGATTTCCACATGAATTTTCAGGTGGACAAAGGCAAAGAATAGGTATAGCAAGAGCCTTAGCTGTAGAACCTAAATTTATAGTTTGTGATGAACCTATTTCAGCTCTTGACGTTTCAATTCAAGCTCAAGTAGTAAACTTGCTTATTGAACTCCAAGAAGAATTTGGCTTAACTTATTTATTTATAGCTCATGACTTATCTATGGTTAAACATATTTCAGACAGAGTTGGAGTTATGTATTTAGGTACTATGGTAGAGCTTGCAGCAAGTGGCGAGTTATATGATAAACCTCTTCACCCATATACACAAGCACTATTATCTGCTATTCCTATACCAGACCCAGAAGTTGAAAAGACAAGAAACAGAATAATGGTTGAGGGGGAAGTACCTAGCCCTATAAATCCAAAACCAGGTTGCAGATTTGCAGCAAGATGTAAATATGCTAAACCTATTTGTTTTGAAGAGAGACCTGAATTAAAAGAAATAGAAAAAGATCATTTTGTTGCTTGTCATTTATATGACGAAAAATAAAATTAGTTTATTTAAAGTGATGTAATATTATATTACATCACTTTTTTTATATAAGTAATAATATAAATAAAGTACAGTACAGCAAAATGGCGGCCTTGATAACTAAAGAGTAAGGTGCTAAAAATCAAAGTTATATAATTCAACAGAGGATCTTCGCTTCATTAAGAAATTCTAAGTTTGTGCCTTTAAAAATTCCCTACCCAGTCCTATGCAGCGTCCTGCTGCAGACCTGGCTCCCACCCGTCCTAGGTGGGAATTACGGTAATTTTTAAATTCACAAACTAAGAACTTCTAGAACTTGCTCAAAATTCTCTTAATGAATTATATAACTTCTTACTTTTAGTACCTTAAATTAGGTGAAACAAGGCCGTTATTACTTATACTGTACATAGATCAACAATTGTAATAGTGGCTATTATTTAAACTACAGCTAATTTATTAACTGTAGTAAGTACTATATTAATAGGTTCTTTAAAAAGCCCAGAGCGCTTTAATCCGATTAGGGTGCCAGGGTTTTAGGCGAAGCCTGTTGAAATTGTATTAGTGTTTTATTGATAGCAATCAATACTTCTTATCAAATTAATAGATAGGCTTTAATTTTTTTAAATAACATGTTGATATCGTGGTGGTAGTTGATAATCTTTGATATGCTGAAAATATCAATGTTCCAAGGATCAACTGTCGGTATATCAGTTAAATATTTTGTTAAAGATACCCGTTATTACATATATCACTGCAACATAACTGTAATTCATTATGGGAATATTAATAAATAGGTGGTGATATTTATGACTAAAAAAATTCCAGTAGCTATATTCTTATTTATTATACTCCTGTATTCAACAGTCATTTATGCTGAAGGATTTAAATATATCGAGATTTTTGACCCAAAACAAGACAAGGTAGTGAAAGTAGTTCAGTTAAATGAAGAAATTCATAATATGGTTGTAAGTTGGATTAAGAATATCAATGGTATCTATGGCAAAAATGACCCTCTCACAGATGATGGATATGCAATTAAAATACCACTTGACCCTGCTGTTAGGTTGCATGGAAAATCTCTAAACGCACTTGTAAATGAAGTCTATATAATAATCCCTGAAAATGACCCTCCATTTTTTATAATTTTTGAAGATGAAAATAAACCATACTGTTTTCTGTTTAATGGTAACATAGATATGTTATCAAAAAGTTTAGATTTTAAACTAAAAACTAACAGATAAAATATTAGAGATACTTTGAAAAATGTCCACATGCAAACGCATTTATTTAAGGTAGTTTTTTAAGCTATATTCAACAATATAATATATACTTAGTAACTCTACAGTGTGGCTGTCGCCATGTAAAATTATCATTTTGATTTTTGAAGTCCTTATAATATTTACTATAGTGCTTTTTAATTGCAACTAATTAAGGCATGTAAGATTACTGGCTAGCATATATGTATCAATTGAAGAAACTTTGAAGGAATAATTAGTAGTACTTAAGGCGGCTGTTTTAAAAATCCGTAATTGTGCTCAAGGACGAGCACAGCCCGCTCCCCGCTAGGATGTCGGATGGAGCGGGGTAGGATTTTTAAATAAAGCCGCCTTTAGTACTACTTTATGAACTGAAGGTTTCTCAATGATACATATATGCGTTAGCCAAGTAATTTTACATGCCGCTATTTTGTTGCACTATACTTACGAAGTAAATTCTAGAGATATTATGATAAAGCTTAAAATTAGGTAATACATGTATAATAATTATCCTCTAAAAGCATATTGAAGATTATTATTCTAAAATTGAGATATAAAGATAATAAAAGATATTATGAATAATGTAATGTCATATAGATTTAATTTATCATAAAGGTAGTTTTAGATATTGACAAAGAGAGCATAATTTTATATTATAGTAGTGCGCTGAGGCAATAAGCTAATTAAACAAAAAGCTTCGGTAAAAAAATGTTGACAAAGAGTTCGATACAGTATATAATATAACTTGTCTTTGCAAAACATGGGCGCATAGCTCAGCTGGGAGAGCATCTGCCTTACAAGCAGGGGGTCACAGGTTCGAGCCCTGTTGTGCCCACCATGTTTTAAAAATAATATGGCCCAATGGCTCAGTTGGTTAGAGTGCCGGCCTGTCACGCCGGAGGTCGAGGGTTCGAGTCCCTTTTGGGTCGCCATATGGCTCGATAGCTCAGTCGGTAGAGCAGAGGACTGAAAATCCTCGTGTCACTGGTTCGATTCCAGTTGAAGCCACCAAAAAAACGCTAACTTATTAGTTAGCGTTTTTTTATTTAGGTGAATAGTATTAATTTTAAAATTAATA
>JAYFRK010000251.1:0-11954 GCA_034925975.1 Clostridium sp. | reverse complement strand
ATCATAATAGCTATTCCTCCTTATTTGTTATAAATCTCTCAGCCATTAATGCTGCGATTGTTCCATCTGCTGTAGCCGTAGTTATCTGTCTAAACTTTTTGACTCTAATATCTCCAGCAGCATATACTCCTTTTATATTAGTTTTCATATTTTCATCAGTAGGAATATATCCCCACTGATCTAGTTTTATAAAATCTTTAAATAAATTTGTTGCAGGTTCTCTGCCAATGAATACAAAGATTCCATCAGTTTTTATTTCTGAAATTTCTTTTGTCTTAATATTTTCAATGGATACAGCTTCTAATTTGTCATTTCCTATAGCGTGACGTACTTCACTGTCCCATATAACTTTTACTTTTGGATTATTTAGCAATTCATCTTGGTTAGCTTTATTTCCTTGGAAATTATCAAACTGATGAACTAGTGTAATACTCTTTGCATATTTGGTTAAGAATAAGGCTCCTTCTAAAGCTGAATTTCCTCCGCCTACAACTACTACATCTTTTCCCTCATACATTGCACCGTCACATAGTTCACAGTAGTGAATTCCGTTACCGTGAAATTTTGATTCTTCAGGAACAGGAAGCTTTCTACTTTGAGAGCCAGCAGCTATTATTACTGCCTTAGGTTTATAAATTTTATTTTGAGTTTCTATTGTTTTTTCATTATCAGAAAGGTTAACAGAAACAATTGGATCAAATTCATCTATTTTAGCTCCAAGTTGTACAGCTTGAGTTTGCATTTTAGTAGCTAGTTCCTCTCCGCTGATACTTGTAAAACCAGGATAATTTTCTATTGTATAAGTTCCTATAATCTGTCCGCCTACTATTTCATTTTCAAGTACTATACTGTTAAGTTTAGCACGAGTTGCATATATAGCAGCAGTCAAACCTGCTGGACCAGAACCTATGATAACTAAATCAATATTTTCAACTTTTTTTTCCATACTTAACATCACTTCCTCAATAAATCCTATATTATTAGGGTATGTTTTAAATAAATATTGATTTTTATATTTATTTAAAACATCTCTAAAGTTATAATTACTCAAAATACTATTTAAAATACTTTAAGAATAAAGTATTTTGGGTAATTTATATGCATCAGTTACATCTCTTGGGATTATTATATAATATCTATTATATGATAGTCAATACTAATTGATAACTTTTATCGATTATAAATTTTATATAGATAAATTTACAATTATCTCAATAAATTGTGGATAGAAATGCTAATCTTAAAACAGCCGTTTATTTTAGTTAACTTTGAAGATACTAATTATAGGTTGTATTTAGGCAAATTTATATTAAATATAAGTGATGTTGGGAGGAAATAAGTTATGGTAAGTATTGAAGATGTAGCTTCTATAATTAAAGAAATAGATTGTCCAGAAGATAAGTTGAAAACCAAAATTGTAAAAGCTTATGATGGATATCAATATAATGGAGAATCAGAGGTTATTATAGATAGAGCCGAAGAGTTAGATAAAGATGAATTAAAAGCTTATAAAACATATGTAAATAAGGCTGGCTCTCCAACTATTATTGTTATGGTTGATGAAGGAGCAGATAACTACGTTACAACAGTTGAAGAGGTATATTTAGCATAAATAGAATTTTTATCTAAGATAAAGCTTTTGCCAGCAAATATTGCTGGCTTTTATGATTTTTTATAAAATATTTCTAATGTGATTCTAATCTAAGTTTAACTTTATTTTATCTAAATTAAATGATAAAATTAGTTGAAGCCTAGATATACTAAAAATTAGTAAAATCAATATTTTTCCAAGTAAGTATGGAAAGGTGGAAAATATGTCTATGGAAAGTTGTAATAAAACTAATGAAAGTAATACTATGAATCAGAGAACTGAGACTCAAGCTTATAAAATAAATGAAGAGTTGATGGAGATACTACATGATAAAGAATCAGGGTGCTATAAATCCTGGCAATTTGTTAATTATAAGGTTCATGTGGACACCTTAAAGACTACCTATGATGAAATAGTATTATGGGGTAATCAGGAATCAATGATAAGGCCAGGATGGAAGATAGGTAACAATGAAATAACCATTCCTAACTTATTTTCTAAGGTTAATGGAATTCATGAAGATGTAAAGTTATATAGAGAAGAAGTGAATAAGCTTGTTGAAGATGAAGATACTCTGTTCTTTAAAAGATTTCCTCTTTATAAAAATAGATTTAAAAAATCTGTAAGCAAAGCTTATTTCCAAATGTTGAACTTAGATGGAGAAATGAAGAAGGAAACATTATTAACATCTGAATATTGGAATTATAAAAAGCTAAGTCCTGTTTTACAAGAAGCTATAGCAGATAGAATAGTAGAATTTTGTAAAATACCAGACTTTTGGAAACACAAAAATTTTAAAAGTAGAATTCGATTAACCATATTTAATAGGCTTATTGATCTTGCTCTTTTAGTTTTCAATAGAGAAGCAAGAGACGAAAGACTTATGAAGATATCTATATTTGCTGTTTTAACAAATTTAGATAAAGAACTAATTGAATTATTAAGAGATTTTGATTATCCTATGAAAGTTCCTAAAATAGTTATCTATAATAATAATAAAGGAAGACATATGACTTTTGCTGATGCAGTTATATTAATGTTTATGAATTCTATGGGAGCTGATATAGTGATATATAACCCAGCAGGAGCAAGTGACATTGAAAACTATGTAAAAGAGGAATGTTATGATATTCACAGGTTGGAAGAAGCAAGACAAAGCCTTCCCTATAAGAAGAATAATATATTCTACAGAATGTCTCGAAAATAATACTATTGAGTTTAGTAATAAATGAAAGTCCCTATAGCTTGGTATTAGTTATGAAAATTTATCTGATTTTTTAGGTATAAGGGAAGCAGAGTACTGCTTCCTTTTGTGGTTTAAATGAGGTAAGTTTTGGTTATAATCTTTTAATAAAATACATGCTAATATTGTTGCATTGTGTAGTTAGTTGTATTATTATAAATTTAAATTTTAAGGATTAAAAGATGAGAAAGACGGTGGGGGTAAAATGGTACTTTTAAAAGACTTATTTCAAAAGGAAACTACTAAAAAACTGTTAGCATTCTTTTTTATAATAGTTTTTTTCTATGTAACTAGATCTATACTAAATTTAGAGCTACTTACATTTTTATTTACATATTTAATATACAGTTTGCAGGAAATTATCCTTAAAGCATTAAGAAAGGTAATTCCAATTAAAAGAGTATTTGTAACTATAGCCTTATATACAACTTTATTTGTAATTATTGCTTTTATAATATACAAATACATACCTATAATGGTTAATCCAGGAGCTACTATACTAGATCAGATGTCAGATTTTAGCTTCAACTTCAACTATGAAAATAATAGAATAACAAAGTATTTGTTTTCTATGCTATCAGATATAGATATAGGTAAAAATTTGCAGACAGGCAGCGATTATTTATTACAAGTGGCTACTAATGCAGGAAAATTCAGTTTCAATATTTTTATTTCTTTAATTTTAAGTTTATTTTTTATTCTTGAAAAAGATGAAATTAAAGCTTTTATGAAAAAGTTTGAAAATAGTAAAATAGGTGGAAGCTATCATTATTTTAAGCATTTTGGAAAGAATTTTTTAAATTCTTTTGGAAAAGTAATGCAAGCCCAAATACTTATAGCATTTATAAACTCTATACTTTCTGTAATAGCACTATGGATTATGGGATTTCACCAGTTATTAGGACTTGGAATCATGATATTCTCACTAGGTCTTATTCCGGTAGCAGGTGTTATTATCTCTGTAATTCCATTATCAATCATAGCATTTAAAATTGGGGGAATAATGAAGGTTATATCAGTGCTAATAATGATTGCTATACTTCACTCATTAGAAAGCTATGTACTTAATCCAAAATGTATGGAGGTAAATACTAAACTTCCAGTGTTTTTTACATTTGTAATTTTAATTGTATCAGAACACTATATGGGTATATGGGGATTGCTATTAGGAATACCACTTTTTATGTTTATTCTTGATTTATTAGATGTTAAAGTAATTGAAGAAAAACAAGTTAGGAAAAAATAAGAATTTTACGTGGCAAGATTTTTAGGAAAGGCTGTTGATATATATGAAAAAAGAACCAAAAGATATAAAGGTAGTTGTAGGAATGTCTGGAGGAGTAGACTCTTCTGTTACAGCCTTGTTACTAAAACAGCAGGGATACGACGTAATTGGAGTATTTATGAAAAACTGGGATGAAGAAGATGAGGATGGCAACTGTACAGCTACAGATGACTATGAAGATGTGGTTATGGTATGTAATCAAATAGGAATTCCATATTACAGCGTGAATTTTACAAAAGAGTATTGGGATAGAGTATTTACGTATTTTCTGGAGGAGTATAAGAAGGGAAGGACTCCTAATCCAGATGTAATGTGTAATAAGGAAATAAAATTTAAGGCATTTCTTGATTATGCACTGGAAGCTGGAGCAGACTACATTGCTACAGGTCATTATGCACAAGTTGATTATCTAGATGGAGAATACAGGATGCTTAGAGGTAATGATCCTAATAAAGATCAAACCTACTTTTTATGTGCTTTAGGGCAATATCAGTTATCAAGGACTATGTTCCCAATAGGGCATCTTCCAAAGAAAGAAGTAAGAAAAATTGCGGAAGAGGCAGGACTTGAAACTGCTAAGAAAAAAGACAGTACAGGAATATGTTTTATAGGAGAAAGAAATTTTAACGAATTTCTAAGCAATTATCTTCCGGCTAAATCTGGTGATATAAGAAGTCTAGAGGGAGAAGTAATAGGAAAGCATCATGGTCTTATGTACTATACTCTAGGACAGAGGAAAGGTCTTGGTATAGGCGGTAAAGGCACAGGAGAGCCTTGGTTTGTTGCAGAAAAAGATTTAGAAAATAATATTTTGTATGTTGCTCAAGGTGAAAATCATCCAAAATTATTTTCCTATGGACTTGAAGCGGTAAATGTGCATTGGGTAAGTGAGAAGGAAAAGCCTAACAGATTTAAGTGCACAGCCAAATTTAGATATAGACAAAAAGATCAAGGCGTTACAGTAATTAACCATGGTGATAAGTATATTGTAGTATTTGATGAGCCTCAAAAGGCTATTACTCCAGGGCAGGCTGTTGTTTTTTATGACGGTGAAGCTTGTCTAGGAGGAGGAACTATTGATGTTGTAATTAGAGATGGGAAGAATTTTATGAATAAGTAATAGTTAAGAGGGAATAGTTAAAAAATATAAGTGAAAATTTATTATTTAAGTAAGAACTAATAGGTAAAAAGTAAGAGTTCTTGAAAAAATTCTGCAAGGCTGAATTTTCCACCACAACTATTACTTCTTAGCTATTACCTATTACTTATTTAAGGATAAGGGATATAAAACACTTACTTTAGATGAATTTTAAAAAAATAGTACACTAGGCTAGTTTTGTGTACTATTTTTTTAGCCTATAGTAATATTCTTTAGTATTGTCAGTAATGGATTCAAACTTATAATCTAAACTTTTATAATATTCTATTATGCCTGGTAGAGCTTTTACTGTGTTAATATTATTGTAATTACAATGCATAAGTACTATTAATCTATTATAGTTTTCGTTGTACTTTTTAGCATTATTAATAAAGGTATTAACAGGAAGTGTAGGCCTTACACCATCCTCAAGATTTACATTCCAATCATAAACTTTAAAATTGTTTTCATGAAGTTCTTCTAACATGTGTTTAGTCATCCTACGGTAGCTTCCTCCGGGAAATCGTATAATGTTAGATTTATATCCGGTAACTTTTGCTACTTTATCTCTAGCTATGTTCATTTCTTTTATAAAATTATCTTCGCTTGAATAGACCTTTTTTATATTGTGAGAATAGGTATGAAGTCCAATGCTATGTCCTTCTTCATATATTCTACTGAGAATTTTTTCACGACCAGGTATTTCTTTTCCTACTACAAAAAAAGTGGCTTTAACATCATACTTTTTTAATATATCTAAAAGTTTATCTGTTATAACAGGACTAGGCCCATCATCAAAGGTTAAGTAAACTATTTTTTTATCCTTATCAATTGATATATTATCAACATAAGTCAAAGCTGAGGAATTTTGCACGTTAAATAGGGTAATTATAATAGTAAACAATAGTAAACACAGTTTACATTTAAACCTATTTTTCTTATTGTTCATAATATTCATCTTCCTTTTTTAATATTTGTGCAATTATCTTATATGAATCAAATGAAAATAAATTTTATTATCTCCCCATCCTAAATCCCAAGGAACATGATACCTTGATACTGTATGAGAGTTAACTAATGGATAACCATGAGAATCCCAACCAGTAATAACAGAAAAGTGATCTATGTTATTGCCTTTTGCATAGCAGATTAAATCTCCTAGCTCTAATTTTTGAACATATCCACAAGGATATCCGGGAACTCCTGATGTTACATCTTTAAAGGTACCTTTTTTAATCAGTGATCCTTTTCCGCTATATAGTAAATAGTGTCTAAAGGAATCTGCATTTACCCATGCCTGACTTCCTTCACTATTACCATAAATGTGATAAGAGCACCTCCAGGTTCCATCTTGTCTTAAACCACCTGCTTCCTTATCTCCAATAACTTGAGAAGCATAATTGGTACAATCTCCACCAGCACCTGTATAATTTCGATATTTTTTATTATGAGACAATTCATTTTCACTTCCCCAGGATACTCCACAATACTTATCTGCATATTCTACGGCTTTTAATCTATTATACCTTCCAGTAGAACTTCCATAATCTGTTTTAGGGCAATTTCCTAAGGAAAATATAGGCTTTGGATTAGTTTTATTCCTATCCATATTTTTTATTTCACCGGAATAAGCTTTAAGGGCATCTTCAAAGCAATCTAAATACCAATCGTTGTAGACTATTAAATTATCATTTTTGTTTGTTAAAACCATTGTATGATTTAAAGTTACGCCAAAAGAATTTGTAACTGGATTTTCATCCTTATCATACACGTAATCAAATTTATATATTTCATCAAATATTATTTTTGTTCCATTTTTACTAGAGGATATTTTTCTTACCTTCATAGCAGAATTGATATTAGTAAATTTCATTCCCCTTTGATAAGACCAATCATTCAAATATTTTATCCTCTTCACCTCATGTTCTAATGCCCAGATACCATATTTCTGAGATGTGTCAAAGAGCTCAGGTAATTTATCTAAAGTACCACTTATAATAGCTGCATTTCTCTGATTAAGTATATATGCAACACGCTCTTTTACTTTATCTTCATCAACTTTAGAAATTGCATTTACAGAGGAACTTGGAAATAGGCATAAAAGTGTATAGCTTAAAAAAAAGATGGCGATAAAAGTAAATAACTTATGCTTTTTATTTCTCATTTCAACAGACCTCCTAAATTAGAAACCGTAAAGTTAGCAGACAAATTTAGTATTCCCAGAAAGTTTAGATTAAACATTAAAAAATTAAATTCCCATTAAATAAAAATTTTTATTTTTTGTATAAAAGTTTTTATTACCTTAACTCTTAACTCTTAGCTCTTACTTCTTACCTAATCTGTAAATTCCAATTTAAAGAAAATTAATTGAAAATATATGGAAATTTGTGTATAATCTATCTGTTATGCCTGCAGAGCAAATAGAGCTGTGATTAAAAAAATTTCATATTATCAAGATAAACATATACTTTGTAAGGAATTTGTAACCTGATACTATTAAATTTAATATATTTTATATATTGGGAGTAAAAACTTAACTAAACTTAGACATGAAAGGTTAAATAATGAAATGGTTGGATATAATTTACTAATAGTATAATTTTAATTATATTTAGTTGTATAATAAGTTGTGTAAATATGAGAGATTTTCGGGTTATTTAAGAAGGCTGGTGATTACTACGATTCAAGATATTTTTAAATGGATATTCATAAGTTTAAAATCTATTTTTATTGAAAATAAAAGAAATTTAATAAAGCTATTAATATCAATTTCATCAATATTAATAATTTTGATAGAAGGAAGCAAAGAAATAAAGAAGTTGAATATAAGTCTTACTGTGTATTTACTTCACAACATGTCTAGATACAAAAGCTTATTATTTTTACTTTGTGGATTAATTGCTGTGGCAAGCATGATACTATATGACTATTTTATAGTAAGGCATTTTAAATTAAATATTCCACTGGGTAAGATTTTTAAATTTTCATGGATTTCTAATACATTTAATAGTTTTTTAGGGTTTGTAGGACTTGCAGGGGCTAGCATAAGAACTATGCTATATAAAAAAGAAGAGGTTCCAACGGAGAAGGCTGCATATACTAGTTTACTTATTACACCTGCAACTATTACAGGACTATCTTTTCTTGCATTGATGGAAGTAATTAATGTATTTAATATTAAATCTATATTAATAGAACATAGGCTAGTAATGAGTGCTCTATGTATAATTGCACTCTATATGCCAATGTATTTTTTATTGTACAGGTTTAAATGGTTAAGAGACAAGTTTACTCCAGAAGATTTTGAGTTAGAGGAGCCAAGGATATTAAGATTAAAGTTGGCATTAGCATCTATATTTGAATGGACTATGGCAGGGACTTTATTGTGGATTATAAGTATAAATTTCACAAGAAGTGTTAGCTTTTTTGAAGCTTTAGGAGTAATAACCATAGCAACAACTGCAGGAATTATAAGTTTAATACCAGGTGGTATAGGTTCCTTTGATTTAGTATGTTATTGGGCGTTACAAATAATGGGGGCTAGACCGCACCAAGCATTGGCAATACTAATTATGTATAGATTGTTTTATTATGTTATACCTTGGATAATTGGAATAGGATTATCATTGACTGAAGTTGGTGATGTAATATCAGAAAAAATCCCAAAGGACATTTTACCTGTAAAAGTTGTACAAAAATCATTATCAAGTTGGCAAAGAATTTGGTTTACTAATTATAAGCAAATACTTGATTTCGGAGTTTGGGCATTATCTATATTGGTATTTATATGTGGTATTATACTTATTTTTTCCGCTGCAATACCAGGTATAGCTTATAGGTTGGATTTGGTTGCAAAATTAACTTCCTTTGCATTTATGAGGTTTTCACACAGAATCTCTATGGTCATTGGGCTTATGCTTTTAGTAGTGTCAAAGGGGATTAAAGAACATATAAGGAGAGCTTATTTTTTTACAATAGGACTACTCTTAACTGGTGCACTATTTACTTTTGCAAAGGGACTAGATTATGAAGAAGCATTATTTTTGCTGGTAGCTGCATTTTTGTTGTGGTTTACAAGAAAGCGATATTATCGTGAAAGTGCTCCTATAAGACTTAGTACACTATTTATGTTTTTGATTATAACATCACTAAGTATGGGAATTTATGTAGCTCTTGCTAATAATGCAAGTTTAGGCTTTGTGAAAATTTATAAACATCTAGGGATAACAGAGAAAGTTTTTGTTGGAAAGGAAGCATTTATAAACAATGCTATATATGCATTTGGACTTACCTGGTTTTTTATAGGTATGGCTATACTACTTAGTCCTAAAAGACCTTTCGATAAAACTATAAATGATGATGAGTTAAATAAGCTTAATGAACTTTTAAATAAATATGAAGGAAGCTATAGAACTCATTTACTGTTTTTAAGAGATAAAAATTTTTATTGGGCTCAAGATGAAAAGGTCCTTATTGCCTATTCAAAGATTAGAGATAAATTGGTAGTTTTAGGTGATCCTATTGGAGAAGAAGCGCTATTTGAAGATGCAATCCAAGAGTTTCAAGCTTTTGCGGATAAGTATGCACTTAATCCAGCCTTTTATCAAATATCTGAAAAATATTTATCTATGTATCACCAAAATGGTTATTACTTTTTTAAATTAGGTGAAGAAGCAGTTGTAGATTTAACTACTTTTAATTTAGATGGTAAGAAAAAGAAAGATTTAAGGCTTGTAAAAAATAGATTTGAAAAGGCTAATCTAAAATTCCAGGTTATTGATCCGCCTTTTTCTAAAGAGATTATATCAGAACTAAGAAATATTTCAGATGCTTGGTTAGAAGGAAGAAAAGAAAAGGGATTTTCTCTTGGATGGTTCCAAGAAGAATATATTAACCGTGCACCAGTAGCAGTTATAGAGAATGAAAAAGATGAAATAATTGCTTTTGCTACATTAATGCCAAAATATGATGGCAAATCAATGGCTATCGACCTAATGCGTTTTAAAAATGATGCACCTAATGGAACTATGGATACACTATTTCTTCAATTGATTCTATGGTGTCAAGAGAAAGGATATAGTGAATTTAATGTGGGAATGGCGCCACTTTCAAATGTTGGAGTAGCACCCTATGCGCATAGACAGGAAAAGTTAGCAAAATTTGTATACAAGTTAGGGAATTATTGGTACAGCTTTTCTGGACTTCGCAGGTATAAAGAAAAATTTGATCCCAATTGGGAACCAAAATATTTAGCATATCCACAATTTATTTCGCTACCTACTTTAGTGTTGGATATAACATTACTTGTCTCTAAATCTAGAGATAAAAGATACAAAAAATAGAAGGAAATCCTTCATTGAAAAGTAATTAAAACTGTATAACACAATTAACATAAGGCTATTGTCAAGAGTTTTTTGACAATAGTTTTTTAATTTTTTGTTAACAAAATTTTAAGTGAAAAAATATAGTCAAATTTTAATGCTTGTATTTATAAAGGTTAGATTGCATATCTTCATTTTCAAGTATAAATTTGCAGATTATTTTGGAAAAAATACAACATATTGAAAGTGAAAAAAAATAGGAGTAATATGAGTCTTATTTGAAATATATATTGCAAATTTATGGACTAATTATCTAATAATAAAATGGGGGAGAAGATATTATGGGAACAGATACAGTTTTAGCTACACAAAAATTATTAGAATTAATAGCTCTAGTAATCTTATCAGGGGTAGTTATGGCAAAATTAAGTGAAAAAGTACACCTTCCAGATGTAGTATTATTTATATTTGCAGGAGTTATACTTGGACCACATGTTTTAAATTTAATAAACATAGACAAGTATCCTTTGGGAAATCAATTAATACTAACCTTTGGTGCAGCATACATATTGTATGATGGTGGAAGGGAAATAGAATTAAAAGTATTGAATAAGGTAAAATTATCGGTACTTCTTCTGGCTACATTGGGTGTGCTAATATCTACAGCTATAACTGGATTTTTTGCAGCAAAGATATTTAATTTAGATATTATGTACGCTCTTTTAATCGGTGCAGTTATAGCATCAACAGACCCATCAGTTTTAGTTCCATTATTTAAGAATATGAATATAAGCAGTAAGCTTAAACAGACAATAATTTCAGAGTCAGCTTTCAATGATGCTGCAGGAGCAATTATAACATTTACAATACTAGGAGTTTTAACAGGGGGATCACTATCAATTGGGGGAAGTGTCTTAGAACTAGTTAAAACAGCCGGTGGCGGAATAATAATAGGTTCAATAATGGGACTAATAGCTACTAGAGTTATATCAGAAGGTAAAAGGGGATTTTTAAAAGAATTTCCATCAGAAGTTTCTATAGTAACTGTAATCGGAGCCTATGTTATATCTGAGCACTTCCACTTCAGCGGATTTATGGCAGTATTTATAGTTGGAATGATCTGTGGAAATAAGAAGATGTTAAACTGTCATGTACCTGAAGAACACTATATCACTCATACTAGATTTAAAGAGGTATTGACAATAATACTTAGAATGATGATATTTGTACTTTTGGGAACTCATATACAATTTGATGTTTTAGCTAAGTATTGGAGAAGTGACTTGTTGGTAGTATTAATTTTAATATTTGTAGCAAGACCGATATCAGCATTTGTTTCAGTTATATTTGATAGAAGAGCAAAATGGAGTTTTAAA